>JAKSSN010000080.1 GCA_024403095.1 Oscillospiraceae bacterium | reverse complement strand
CCCAGAACGGCTGATCCTTTTCAATTAAGCTTACTTCATGCAGAGATTTGCCAAAATGCAAGTCACCCAAATGGAAAAATTTCATGTTCGCCTCCAAGAATTATGAATGGTATTAAAAACGTGATACCACGTTGCAGAATTTCATGATGATTAAAAAAGCTATAATATGGCAAACAAACATTGTTTGTGCCTCCTTTCAGCGCATAGCAATCGGTTCTATGCTTAGGATTATAGCTTTTCAGGGTCCAATATTTGGGGCAGCTGGTTTAAAACCGGCTGGCGGTAATGTTTTTTTACCTGTTTAAACAGCATATTTAAATTATTATACCATTTTCTGCTGCAACATTCTTGCCAAAATGGCAGCCTGGTTTTGGTATAAGCTGCACAGAAAAAAATCAGGGCGGTTCGCGTGGAACCGCCCTGATGCAATATTCGGTTGTTTCTGAAGGTGCTTTACCGGAAACGGTATTTCCCCTTGCCTTGTCCCTGAACTGGAACTATGATTCCCTGCTCCCGCATGGTTCTCAGCAGTTCATAGGCACGCGTTGGCTTGAGGCCTGTAATAACCTCAACATCTGACCGGCTGAATATCCGCTCAATGCCAAATTGGTTGAATATAACAAGAATGTTCTGAACCGTTTTTTCAGTCACTTCGTTCTCGAGCGAGCGTATTTTCTGGCAAATATTCGCTTTTTCTAGTTCAATGTTCGCTTTTATGGGGCCAATATTCGCTTTTTCAGGTTCAATGTTCGCTTTTTCAGGCACTGTAAACTTGCCGCTGATGTGCATGGTCCTGTTATGCAGCTCGTTGTGTTCATCCAGCAGCAGATTCCGTAAAAACAGTTCCAGGTACTCGGTGGTTTCATGCACACCGTTTTTCAGGTCGTTGTAATTCGCTCTCACAAGCGCATTGCGGAAATACCAGGCATTTTCGGCAAAGATATCGTTAGTGGCTTTAAACCCAAGGCTTCGCAGGTATTTGATAAAGAATACTGCTGTTGTGCGTGTGTTCCCTTCCCCAAACGCATGGATCTGCCACAGGCGGGATACAAAAAATGCCAGGTGGTGAATCGTCTCATCCATGCTCAGGTTTTTGTAGCTGAACTTACGTTCTTCGGAAAAATCATATTCCAGCGTAGCTCTGAGCTCTGAAGCACTGCCATAGAGAACCGTTGCCCCATCAAGTACCCATTCCTTTTTGGTAATGTTATAATCCCGAATCTTGCCGGCATGGTCATAAATGCCGGTAAAAAGCTTTCGATGAATGGAGATGTACTCATTGGGAGTGAATGAAAATGCCTGTTCCGAGAGGACCCGGGCGATCTTCACTGCAACCTGGTCGGCTTCTTCCGTCCGGTCACCCTTGGCGGCTTTGGGGGACTGTTCATAATAACTGTTCAAAAGGTTCTGGGCTTCATCCAGGGTAATTTCTCCCTCAATGTTGCGGATCGCAGTATCCAGCAGATAGCTGGAAGTCTTCAGCCCGTCCACTGCCTGAAGGCCAATGGCCGTATGCCATGCATAACCCTTATCGCGTTTATCCGGCTCTGACTGAATCAGATATTCCTTAAACGGATCCATTTCCATACCGGTATCCTCCTTCCAAACAGCAGTGTATTTGACTATATTATACCACTTTTTTACTCTTTCAGCAACAAAATGACTGACATTAGCTTTTGAACCATCTCGCTGCATGAAAACTACTTCCACAATTCCATTGTGCTTATTCCCATTTTTCGTGCAGGTGCACGTTTTTAGTAATGGTTTCGTATTCAGGAATATAAAATAGCCGCATCTTGTTTTAACTGTGCTTGGGTATTGTGTGACTCAAATTATGAACAACAAAGCAGAGAAACATCCAACAATTGAATATTTCTCTGCTTCGGATAGATTATGTAGTCAGCTTATTTCTCAGATAAGCATTTCTGTAAAACAACTTCCAACAGCCGTGTATCGAAAACTGACGCTTCCATCGCTGTAAGTAATTCATCACGGCTAACAGCATCCCAGTTAACTACGTAGCCGTTTTTCTCAAACAATAAACGCATAAATTCACGCGTTGCTCGGCCGTTACCTTCTCTGAAGGGATGAATATAGTTTAGTTCTGAAAAATAGTATGCTGAGCGAATAATAAAATCTTCTTTTGACAGTCCATTAAGATAGTTTTCCTGCTTCAATTCATTTAGCAATATTTGCAGCTTTTTCTTAATGTCACTATGGGCTAGAAACCTAGTGGTACCTTTCATTATGTCTTCACAACGGTAGTGCCCAGCAAATTTGTAAATATCTCCAAAAAGATATTTATGAATACTACAAAGATGAGCGGAAGAAAAATGCCCAGAAACAGGATTAGAAAGAAGTGAATACTGGCGAATTGTTGTTATATCTGCTTCCAACTTTTTTAGTTCGGTGTCATCAGTAATACCGAATTTGTTACGCAAAACCTTAGAGTCATGATAACAGTAAAACGAACCGGCGACTGCGTAAACATCATATTTATTAAATGAGTCTGCCATCATTCACCTTGATTTTAACCCATGTGCAATTAGGATTGCGGCAACAGCAGCATCTGCTGAAAGATGCCCATCAGATATCTCCTCACACATGCTAACAGCCTCGGTACTTGGTATGATGTTTTCAATTGCCTGCGTAGCCAAAGTGTATTCAATTGCTCTTTTACCACTTTCGGACATAGAATCACCTCAATAAACTAAATATATAATTATGTGCCCCAAAAATCAATCGCCATTTATTACAGCAGGCGTTCCAGCGTGATCTGGGGAATTGCCCGGCCCTGAAAGATGTTGTAGCCCAGGCGGCCAAGGAACGATACGGTGCCGCCTGCCATCTGCGGGGGCAGCCTGCCCTCTTCGGCAAGATTAAAGCCGATCACGCCAACGGGGCTGTTTTCCAGGTTAAAGCGGATATGCTTCTGCTTGAGCACCCGGACGTCGCGGAAGGAAAGATCCCGGAACAGAAAAACCGGCTCGGGGTTGCCGTGGCCAAAGGGCGCCATATGGTCAGAGATCACCTGCAGGGCTTCGCCGATCTGGTCCGGCTGCAGCTCCAGGTCATACACCGCCTCCTCCTGCGAGATGCGGAAGCCATCGCACAGCTCGATCATGCGCTGGCGGAATGCATCCACATTCTGCGGCAGCATGGAAACACCGGCGGCACCGGCATGGCCGCCGTAGGCCAGCAGCAGGTCGGCAGCGCCATCCAGCTTTTCGCGGATGTTCAGCCCTTCGGGGCTGCGGCAGGAGCCATGGCAGATGCCGTCGTCGCCCTGGGTCATCAGGATCACGGGTACACCATACTGGGCCGAAAGGCGGCCGGCCAGCGTGCCCGTAAGGCCGGCGCGCAGGTCGCTGAGGGCAAGCACCAGGGGGCTTTCCTCGGCGCGGTCTTCCTCGCGGATCACCTGGGCGCACTGGGCCAGCATCTTTTCGCTGATGGCCTTGCGCTGGGTGTTATATACATTCAGGGCGCTGGCAAAGCTCTCGGCATTTTTGCCGGCAGCCAGCAGGCAGTTCATGCTGATCTTGGCTCCGTCGCCGCCCGGGCGCACAAAGGGGAACTGCGGGTCTTCCTCCTCCACCATGCGGGAGGGCGCGTTGATGCACGGTCCAAGGCGAAAGCCAAGGTCCTCCCCCGTAAGCACCATCCAGGGGGCAATGCCCTCGGGCGCTGCGGTGGGAATGCCGCACTTTTCCAGCAGGGTCTGCAGGCCGGCTGTGATGCGGCCGCTGAGCATGGCCGCGATGCCGCGGCGCACGATGCGGAAGTTTTCCTCCGTAAGATCCATAACGTCGGCCACGGTGGCAATGGCAGCAAATGCATAAAGGCGCTCCAGAAGCACAGGGTCCGGCTGGGCGCTTTTCAGGCAGAGCAGCTTTTCGGCCAGCTTAAAAGCAATGCCTGCGCCGCAGTAGCCGGCAAAATCATAGCCGGGTTCTCCGGTGAGCTCCTCAATATGCGGGTCGATGACACAGTCGGCTTCCGGCAGCTTCACGCTGCCGTTTTCGGTATCCGGCAGGTGGTGGTCGGTGATCAGCAGGGTGAGGCCTTTGGCTTTGGCGGCAGCAGCCGCCTCGTGGGCCGTGATGCCGTTATCCACCGTGATCACAAGGCCGGATTCGATCTCGTCGATCATGGCGGGGCTCATGCCATAGCCCTCGGCAAAGCGCAGCGGCAGGCGGATGGCGGGTTTTGCCCCCAGCTGGCGCAGCACCAGAAACAGGATGGACGAGGCACAGACCCCATCGGCATCGTAGTCGCCGATGACGGTGATAGGCTGGCCGGCAGAGAGCGCCGCCTGAATAAGCTGGATGGAATTTTTGTAGTTAAAGGCGTATTCGCGGCCGGGCTCCGGGCGGGGGCCGATGAGGTCGCGGATCGTGCGGGCATTGCCGCGCTGCTGAACTTGAATCACGGGAACGATTCTCCTTTAGAAATATGGATATCCGGTTGCCATCCCCCGGTAAAAAAGCTATACTGAAAAAAACAGAAACGGGAGGCAATCAGAATGGCAAACAAAACTCTTGCAGCACTCATCAAGGAAGCCCGCACCAAGGCAGGCCTGACCCAGGAAGCACTGGCAAAACAGGTGGATAACTGCTCCGCCGGCGATATCAGCAAGGCAGAGCACGCAGAAAAGGACCTGACCACCGCCCAGCTGAAGCAGATCGCAAAAGCCTGCGGCGTAACACAGAAGTCGCTGCTGGAAGCCGCCGGAACCACCGGCAGCACCGCCGCCAAGACCACAGCGGCAAAAACCGGCACAGCCAAGACCACTGCAGCAAAAACTGCAGAGAAAAAGACTTCCTCTGCAAAAACTGCCTCCGCCGCAAAGACCGCGGACGAGGCCATTAAGCTGACGGCAGCCGAAAAGAAGCTGCTGGAGCTTTACCGCGCCGCCAACGCCGAAACGCGCAAGAATGCCGTTGCCGTGCTGAAGGGCGAGGCAACCATCGACCAGGGGCTGCTGGGCAACCTGCTGAACTCCGCCACCAGCGAAGACGGCCTGCTAGGGAACCTCCTGAACAGCAAAGGCGGCGAAGAGGGCGGCCTGCTGGGCAACCTGCTGGGCAGCCTGATGAAAGAAAAAGACTAAGCGATTATTTTTTACCGCCCAGCAGCGTGGTGCGGACATGGCGGAAGGCAGCTTCCTCCCCTTCGTCCCGCAGCACCTGCAGGCATTTTTCCAGCTGCGCCTGAGTTTCGGGGTGCAGAAGATACTGGCTGCGGCCTTTTTCATAATACACCCAGGGAGATGCCTGGGTGTATTTTTCGCCCTGATAGGTCTTGCAGGCAGCCACCCGGTCGCAAAACATTTCGGCCACATACTTTTCGGGCATGCGCATACCCTCCAGGGCTTTGCCGCTGGTGGCGCTGTAATCGATCCAGTATTCCAGGTGGTGCTTGTTGCGGCCTTTGTGGTGCAGCCAGGCAGCGGTGTAGCCAATGGCCTCGCGCTGGGCGTTGTTGGGGCTGCGGGTGCCCTGGTAATACTTGGCGCCGCTCCAGAATTCAATGGGGCTCAGCTTGCTGAAATCGTGGGTAAGGCCCTGCCAGTACAGGCCGCATTTAAAACAGTGCACCATAACCAGGTTATGGTGTTTTGTGATGGTAGCAAGGTGTTTGAAGGGGTGCATCGCGGTGCTCCTTTCGGTCGTCAGCCCTTGGGCGGTTCGCTTTTTTCAGCAAGGCGGAAGCCGCCGGGAACGGATTCATAAACCAGGATCTCGCAGTTTTTGGGCCGCGGCCTCCAGCGGATGCCATTCCGGCGCCCTTCCAGGCAGCCGCGCAGGGCGCGGATGATGCCCCCGTGGCACACGACCAGAATGTTATCATAGGGCATGTCCTTTATATCGGCCAGAAAACTGCGGCTGCGCTGCACCATGGAGGCAACCGTTTCCACACTGGCGGGGGCAGGAAACAGCTCGGGCGCCAGCCAGTAAAGGCTCATGGCCGGGCCCATTTTTTTATAGGGCTTCTGCTCCCAGCGGCCAAAATCCGTTTCGATGATGCGCGCGTCCACGCGGATCTGCTCCTGCGGCAGGCCGGAGATGATGCTGGCCGTTTGAATGGCGCGGCAGAGGGGGCTGGCAAACACCGCATCAAATTTTATTCCCTGCACGCGGGCGTGCATTTCCTGCGCCTGGCGGATGCCTTCGTCGTTCAAAGGTTCGTCCGTAAGGCCCTGCATAAGGCCCGCTTTATTCAGGTTGGTCTGCCCGTGCCGTGTAAGCCAGATGTTCATAATTTCTGCTCCGGTATTAAGAATTTGAATGAAAGATATTATACCGCCCCGGGGCACGGAATTCAAGTTCCGCCCCCTGCCAGGGCTTGAAAACCCAAGATTTTGTGGTATGATATTTACCATTATGCAAAAAGGAGATATCACCCATGCTGAAAGGCGATTTTTACCATAAACAGATCCTGCAGCGCATCCTGGACGAGGGCTGCTGGGACGAAAATCCCCGCCCCCATTATTCCGACGGTGTGCCGGCCCATACCCTGTTCGTGAACCACGGCTACACGCAGTACGACATCAACGCCGGCGAAAGCCCCTTTGAATCCCTGCGCCCCATCGCCTGGAAGAGCAGCGTAAAGGAGATCCTTTGGATCTACTCCATGCAGAGCAACAAGCTCAGCGACCTGCACGACCTGGGCATCCGCTACTGGGACGACTGGGACGTGGGCGACGGAACCATCGGCCAGCGCTACGGCGCCACCGTTCGCCGCTACGACCTGGTGAACAAGCTGCTGAAGGACCTGACGGAGAACCCCTTTGGCCGCCGCCACATCATGAGCATGTGGCAGGAGAAGGATTTTGAAGACCCCGGCCTGAACCCCTGCTGCTACGAGACCGTTTGGAACGTGCGCCGCGGCAAAGACGGCGAGCTGTACCTTGACATGCGTCTGGGCCAGCGCAGCTCCGATTTTGAAACCTCCGATGCCATTAACGAGATCCAGTATGTTGCCCTGATGCTCATGGTAGCCCGCCACTGCGGCTATAAGCCCGGCGTGTTCACCCACTGGTTCGACAATATCCAGATCTACGACCGCCACATCGACCAGGTGAAGGAGATCCTCTCCCGCGAACCCATCGAGTGCAAGGCCATCCTTACCCTGAAGGAAGGCAAGACCAACTTTTACGATTTTACCATTGACGATTTTGAGCTGGTGGATTATCCCCTGGCCGAGATCAAGGAAAAGAACCCCCAGCTGAAGTTTGACCTGGGCATCTGAAACTGAAGATACAAAAAGGACCATCCGTGGATGGTCCTTTAATTTTTTCAGTCCTCTTTTTTATACCGCTCAAGGTAGCGCTGGTATTCTTCCGGGTGCTCCTTTTTCAGGTACTCCTCAAAATGAGCACGGCGCAGCTGGATATGGCGGCGCGTTTCTTCCTCCAGG
>JAKSSN010000008.1 GCA_024403095.1 Oscillospiraceae bacterium | reverse complement strand
GAGATCCGTATTATTACGGCCAGCACAGATTTTGCCCAGCGGCTTCCCAAGCTGTTCAAGCGGGCCTTTGGCCTGAGCTTCGACCGCATGCCCCCGGAAAATGCCGAAGGCAAAGTGACGTTTCTGATCAACGATCCGGCCAAGATCGCCCTCATCTACGAGACCTTTGGGCTGGATGCAGCCAGTACCCTCACCCACCATGTGAACTTTGCGGTGATTGAAAATGAATGCTGCCGCCGGGCATTTGTGCGTGGCGCCTTTCTGGCAGGGGGAAGCGTTACCGACCCGGAAAAACGTTTTCATATGGAGCTTGCCACCAACCATGCCGGCGTGAGCGGCGAGACCTGCAGTGTGATGCAGGAACTGGGCTTTTCGCCCAAGGAGGCCCATCGCAACAGCAGCACGCTGCTGTATTTCAAACAGGCAGATCTTATTTCTGAATTCTTTTCCAGCATGGGCGCGCCGGTGGCGGGAATGAATATTCTTACGGCAAAAGTGGCCAAAGAGATGAACAACACCATCACCCGCCGCGTGAACTGCGATTCTGCCAACGCAGACAAGGTAGTGGCTGCTGCGCAGGAGCAGATGGACGCTATCCGCTTTATTGCCCGGGAATTCGGGCTGGAAAGCCTGCCCGAACCGCTGTACGATGCTGCGCTGCTGCGCATCACAAACCCGGAGGCAAGCCTTGCTGACCTGGCAACGCTTTCCAACCCGCCGGTCACAAAAAGCTGTCTCTCCCACCGCCTGAAGAAGATCCTAGCTCTGGCACAGGAGTATAACAAGGAGTAAAACATGGCATTTGTTCATTTACATGTGCATACAGAGTTTTCCCTGCTGGATGGCGCCTGCCGCATCGACCAGCTGCCCCAGCAGATCAAGGCCATGGGCCAGACGGCTGTGGCCATCACGGACCACGGTGTGATGTATGGCGCGGTGGCTTTTTACAAAGCCTGCACGGCTGCCGGAATAAAACCGATCATCGGCTGCGAGGTATATGTTGCCCCCGGCAACATGAGCGACCGTATCCACGGCCGCGATGGCGACTACAGCCACCTTGTGCTGCTTTGCAAAAATGAAACGGGCTACCATAACCTCTGCCGTCTGGTGAGCCTTGCCTTCACCGAAGGCTTTTATATAAAACCCCGCATCGACTGGGCGCTGCTGCACAAATACAGCGAGGGACTGGTGTGCCTTTCCGGCTGCCTTGCCGGTGAGATCCCCCAAAAACTGCTGAACGGCGAATACGAAGCGGCAAAAGCCCGCGCGCTTGAGCTGAAGGAGCTGTTTGGCGAGGATTTTTATCTGGAGATCCAGGACCACGGGATCCGCGACGAGAGCCGTGCGGCCAAAGAGCTGGTACGCCTGAGCAAAGATACGGGCATCCCGCTGGTGCTCACCAACGACGCGCACTATATTGAAAAGAAGGATGCCTATTTCCAGGATGTGCTGATGTGCATCCAGATGGGCAAAACGGTGGACGAACCCAACCGCATGAAGTTCGAGACCGAGGAGTTTTATCTCAAGAGCGAAGAAGAGATGCGAGCTCTGTTCCCGGACTATGCCGAAGCGGCGGACAACACCGTGCGCATTGCGGAAAAATGCAGTTTCGACTTTGAATTCGGCCACTATCACCTGCCGCGCTTTAAGCTGCCTGCAGGCAAGACCGACAGCCTTGCCTACCTGACCGAGCTGTGCGAGCAGGGCTTTGCCGAGCGTTTCGGCGACCGGCCGGAGATTCACGACCAGCTGGACTATGAGCTGAAAATGATTGCCAAGATGGGCTTTGTGGATTATTTCCTTATCGTTTCCGATTTTATTGCCTATGCCAAACGGCACGGGATCCCGGTGGGACCGGGGCGCGGCAGCGCCGCGGCCAGCGTGGTGGCCTATTGCCTGCGCATCACCGATGTGGACCCCATCCGCTACAGCCTGTTCTTTGAGCGTTTCCTGAATCCGGAGCGTGTTTCCATGCCGGATATCGATATCGACTTCTGCGTGAACCGCCGCAGCGAGGTCATCGACTATGTCAGCCGCCTTTATGGCAGCGACCATGTGGCGCAGATCGTTACCTTTGGTACCATGGCGGCAAAGGGCGCCGTGCGCGATGTGGGCCGTACGCTGGGCATGAGCTATGCCGAGTGCGATGCTGTGGCAAAGCAGATCCCGGCAGCGCTGAACATGACGCTGGACGAAGCCATGCGCCTTTCGAAACCGCTGAAGGAAATGTACGAGAACGATTCCAACGTACATACACTCATTGATGTGGCCCGGGCACTGGAAGGCATGCCCCGTCATTCCTCCACCCATGCCGCCGGTGTGGTGATCACCGAAAAGCCGGTGGCAGAGTATGTGCCCCTTGCCAAAAACGAGGATTGGGCCGTGTGCCAGTACCAGATGACCACGCTGGAAGAGCTTGGCCTGCTGAAGATGGACTTCCTTGGCCTGCGCAACCTTACGGTGCTGGAGGATGCTGCCCAGCTGGTACGCAAGCACACGCCGGGCTTCCGCATCGAGGATGTGCCGGTGGATGACCCCGAGACCTTTGCTATGCTGGCTGAGGGCCGGACCAGCGGCGTGTTCCAGCTGGAAAGCAGCGGCATCACATCCGTCTGCACCAGCATCCGCCCCAAGAGCATTGAAGACATCACGGCTGTCATTGCCCTGTATCGACCCGGCCCCATGGATTCCATTCCGCAGTTTGTGGAATGGTCCAACCACCCGGAAAAGATCAAATACAAGCACCCGCTCCTCAAACCGATTCTGGAAGTGACCTACGGCTGCATCGTGTATCAGGAGCAGGTCATGAAAATCTTCCAGGAGCTGGCGGGCTTCTCGCTTGGTCAGGCAGATATGATCCGCCGTGCCATGAGCAAAAAGAAGCATAAGATCATCGATGCAGAGCGGGTGGCTTTTATCCACGGCGACCCGGAGCGCGGTATTGCCGGTGCCATTGCCAATGGGGTGCCGGAGGATGTGGCCAACAGCATCTATGACCAGATCCTGGACTTTGCGTCCTACGCCTTCAACAAGGCCCACGCGGTGTGCTATGCCTTTGTCACCTATCGCACGGCCTATATGAAGCGCCACTACCCCCGCGAATATATGGCCGCCCTGCTCACCAGCATTCTGGGCAGCAGCGACAAGGTGGCCGAATATATCGAGGAATGCAAGGCAATGGGCATCCGCCTGCTGCCCCCGGATGTGAACGAGTCCGAAGCAAACTTCACGGTTTCCGGCCAGGACCTGCGTTATGGCCTGGTGGCAATCAAGGGTATCGGCTGGGGCGCCATTGATGACCTGATGTGCAAGCGGGAAAAAGACGGCCCCTTTAAGAATTTTGAAGATTTCTGCCGCCGCATGAACGACAGCGACCTGAACCGCCGCGCGGTGGAAAACCTGATCCGTGCAGGTGCGTTCGACAGCCTTGGCTATAAGCGCAAGGCCTTGCTGCAGGTGGCCGGCCATGTGCTGGACAGCATCAGCAGCGCAGAAAAGAACAATATCGAGGGCCAGATGGACCTCTTCGGCGATTTTGAAAACGAGGCTGGCCCCAGCAGCGATACCATCGTGATCCCCGATGTGGTGGAATTCACCGTGCAGGAACGCCTTGCCATGGAAAAGGAAGTAACCGGCCTGTATCTCACCGGCCATCCGATGGATGCCTGGGCAGAAGCGGCCCGGAATGCCGGAGCGGCGCAGATCGCACGCATTCAGGCGTCTTTCCGCAGCGAGGACGAAGAAAAGCACTATGCGGATAACCAGCAGGTGCTCCTTGCCGGCTTTGTGCAGTCGGCCAAGATCCGTTCCACCAAAAGCGGCTCGCTGATGTGCAGCGGTGTGGTGGAAGACCAGACGGGCTCCATAGAATTTATGGCCTTTCAGAAGGCACTGGATACCGGCCGCCAGTGGCTGCAGGATAATACCGGCGTGGTCATCAAAGGCCGCATCTCAGCCCGTGATGAAAAGGAGCCCCAGATCATGGTGGATTCCGTGCTGCCCATCGACCAGCTGCCCACTATGGCGCGGCCGCAGCGTTCGGCAGCGCAGGAGCAGCCCAAACGGCAGGAGCCGGAAACTGTGCCGGCGGCGGAGCAGAAGCTGTGGGTAAAGGTACCCAACCGGAACCACCCGGCCATGCGCCGTATTGAGCTGATGTTGAAAATGTTCCCCGGAAACGGCCGTATGGTCCTGTATCTGCAGCAGGAAAAGCAGCGTCTTGCTGCCAGCTGCCTGCAGCACCCTGCTCTGGTTGAGGAACTGAAGAATCTGCTGGGAGAAGAGAACGTTGTTCTGAAGTGAAATACAATGAAGTTTAAATCTGTGGAACCCCGGGAAAAGGGGAACTATCTGCACCGTTACAACTTCCATTACGAAACGGATGCCGGTGAGGAGCGGGTGTATGAAATGGTCAGCCGCGAGCCGGACCTGCAGACCTGCGAGGATGTGCTGAACAGCCCGCCGGATGCCGTAGTGGTGCTGGTAACGGACGAAGCGGATGAGCATATTCTGCTGAACCGCGAATACCGTCTGGAACTGGGCAGGCACATCATCGGCATGCCCGGCGGCCTCATCGACCCCGGCGAAACACCGGAGATCGCCGCGGCCCGCGAGCTGAAGGAGGAGACCGGTCTTACGCTTACCCAGGTGAACTGTGCCTTCCCGCCCGCTTACTGTGCGGTGGGCATCAGCAACGAGAGCACCATCTGTGTGTTCGGCAAGGCCAGCGGTGACATTAAGCCCGACCTTTCCACCGGCGAGGAAACAAACCCCCGCTGGTATACCCGCGATGAGATCAAAGCCCTGCACAAAACCGAGCGCTTCGGCTCCTGGAGCCTGTTCCTCAGCTGGGTGTGGGCTTATGGAAGCTACCCGGGAAATATGTAATAAAAAAGCGAGTTATCCTTTCAAATGGATAACTCGCTTTTTAAGTATGTAACAGCTGTGGCGGAAATCAGATGAATTTATCCAGTTCCACTTCCACCTGGGGCATTTTCTTGATCTTGATCTTGTCGTAGCGCTTGCCGCGGGTGACCACTGCATGCAGATTGCGCAGCACCGTCAGGTCTGCCAGCGGGTTGCGGTCGCAGATGATCATGTCGGCGGCTTTGCCTGCTTCAATGCTGCCGGTGATGCTGTCAATGTCGGCAATCTTTGCGTTGCCCAGTGTGGCGGCGGAGAGGGCAGCGGCATTGCTCACGTTCATATACTTGGCAAAGTAATTCACTTCGCGCCACATATCATAGTGGGTGATAAAGGGGCAGCCGGTATCGGTGCCCATGCCCACGGGAATGCCGTTTTCCAGGCACTTGCGGCCGCATTCAATAATGCCGTCGAACACCACTTTGCCGTTGAACTGGGCCATCTCGCCGCAGTTGGATACGGAAAGGTCAAACAGCGCATAGGGAAGAGCGGGGGAAAGGGTGACGATCACGGCCGCATCGCGCTCCTTGAACAGGCGCAGGATCTCGTCATCAGGCTTGGCGCCGTGCTCAATGGTGTCAACACCGTTGGAGAGAGCCACGCGTACACCCTCGGGGCTTTCCACGTGAGCAGCCACCTTGTAACCCAGCGCATGGGCGCGGTCGCAGGCGGCCTTTACCAGCTCGGGCTTCATTTTCAGCACGCCCGGCTCGCCCTTTTCCACTGCATCCAGCACGCCGCCGGTGATCATAAGCTTGATGATGTCCGGCTTGTCGGCAGCAATCTTTTCCACAAAAAAGGCTGCTTCCTCGGGAGTGGTTGCCTCATAGGCAAGGGAACCTGCCATGTGGCCGCCGGGAACGGAAACGGCCATGTTGCCGGCCAGAATACGGGGACCATCTGCCTTACCGGCATAGATCAGGTCACGCACCCAGCCGTCGTAGTTTTCAACACCGCCCATAGTGCGCATGGTGGTAACGCCGCTGAAAAGCTCGGTCTTTACATAGCTTTTATACAGCATTTCAATCACCTTGCGGGTGAGGCCGTTGGCGGTGACAAGCTTAACGGTCTTCTTCGGATCGGTGGGCTTTTTGGTGGGCTTTCCGCTGGCGGGGATATGCACATGCATGTTGATCAGGCCAGGCATAATATAGCGGCCGGCCAGGTCATAGATCTCGCAGTCCTGCAGGTCTGCCTCTGCCTGGGGCAGAACAGCGGTGATGGTCTCGTTCTCTACCAGGATCACAAGGCCCTCTTCCGGGGCCATATCCGGCTTGCCGCTGAGCACTTTGCCGTTTACATACGCAGTTTTCATGGTCGATTCTCCTTTGGTAATGATATTTGAAATACGGTTGTAGCCAGTATACCGCAAAATGAAAAAGAAAACAATTTGAAACATTTTTGCCCGGCGATAGACGAAAGTTTTTTAGCGGTGTATAATCAAAATGAAGAGATATCCCCAAACCCCAAGGAAAGGATGGAACATAAAATGAAGAAGTTGAAAGCAGTTGCAGGCATGGTCGTAGTGCTGCTGGTGCTTGCTGTAGTAAGCTCCTGGGCAATCAGCAAGGATAATAAGAGGACCGGCCTGGACAAAATTGACCAGATCATGGCCGTTACGCCGGCTCCGGGAACCGAAGCGCCTGCGGTTATTACTCCGGTACCCACCGTGCCGCCCACCGTACCGCCTACTATGGCACCTACGCCTGTGCCCACCCCGGTCCCCACGCCCAAACCTACTCCCACGCCTACTCCCACACCGGCACCTACTCCGGTTCCCACGCCGGCCCAGCCTGCCGGCCAGAAGCTGGGCAGTGGTACCTTCCGCTCCTCCACCGGCGTTGGCCTGGAAGTGGTAGCGGACTATAACGTGATCGTGAAGGATGCATCGAACGTTGAAGTAACTGTGAGCGTAAGTGCCGAACACTATGCCCTGCATCTCAACGAGCTGTGGAATGCGGTGCACTTTGCAGTGGATGGCCAGATGGCTTCCGCCAACCAGCCCTCGCTGCAGTACGACGGCGGTGTGGCAGTGAAGACGCCGCTTGCCACCAAGACCTTCACCGTGGCTGTGGCACAGGGCGCATCCAAAACGGTATCGGTGGCTGTGGAATGGGCCTATGATGGCCAATATAACGGCAATTACATTCCCTCGCTGGAATGCGGCGGCAGCATTGTGATCTCACGGTAAGCGGATATGCGCACACAGGAACAGATCAACGAGATCGTGCGTCTGCTGCTGGCTGAATACCCCCAGGCAGACTGCACGCTGGACTGGCGCAAGGATTACGAACTGCTGTTTTCCGTGCGCCTGGCTGCCCAGTGCACCGACGAGCGGGTGAACATGATCACACCGGCGCTGTTTGCACGCTTTCCCACACTGCAGAGCTTTGCCGAAGCGGATGTGGCAGAGGTGGAACAGTATGTGCACTCCTGCGGCTTTTACCGCGCCAAGGCAAGGGATATTGTAGCCTGCGCCAAGGTGCTGCTGGAAAAATACAACGGCCAGCTGCCCCGCACCATGGAGGAGCTTACGGCTCTGCCTGGTGTGGGCCGAAAAACGGCCAACCTGATCCTTGGGGATGTATTCCGTATTCCCGGGTCCACCGTGGTGGATACGCACTGCATTCGCATCACAAATCTGCTTGGCATTGTGGATGGGCTGAAGGAACCGGAAAAAATCGAGCGGGAGCTGCGCAAGGTGCTGCCGCCGGAACATTCCAGCGACTTCTGCCACTGCATTGTGCTGCATGGCCGCGCCGTATGTGTGGCCCGCCGCCCGCAGTGCGATGCCTGCTGCCTGAAGGAACTGTGCCAGCACTATGAAACAACACAGAAAGAGAACTGAACGATGAGTGATAACAATAAGCTCTCCCAGCTGTGGGAGATCCTGGAAGAAATTGATGTTTATCAGCGCAGCCTTGGCAAGCTGAGCTTTGACATGGAGTGCTGCGCACCCCCGGAGGGAATTGAAAAGGCCGGTGCCGACATGGCTGTGCTGGGCAAGCAGCTGCACAAGCTTACAAACTCTCCCGAATATGTGGAACTGCTGGGCGCCCTGCATGCGGACCCCGCCGGACTCACTCCGGTGCAGAAAAATGCAGTGGACCGCCTGTATGACCGCTGGGAAAAACAGAAGAATTTCACCCCCGAGTTTGCCTATGAAATGGACTGCATCGCCAACAAAGCCTATGGCGACTGGCTGGCAGCCAAGCAAACCGCCGACTATGCAAAATTTAAGGACACCTTTGCCGCCTGCATCGACGTGACCCGCCGGGCTATTGATCTGCGGGAGCGCAAGTATCCCAGCTACTACACAGCCTGCATCGATGATAATGAGCGGGGCATGACGGAGCAGCAGCTGGATGATTTCTTTGCTGCGCTCAAAAACCGCATTGTGCCCCTGATGAAGCGCATTCAGGCTGAGGGGAAACCGATCCGTGAAGACTTTATGAGCCGTCCCTGCCCCATCCCCCTGCAGGAAGAGCTTTCCCGCTGGCTGCTGGAGCTGGAAGGACTGCGCAAGTCGGCTCTTGTGCTTATGACAACGGAGCATCCCTTCACCACCAACTTTGGCGCTAACGATGTACGTGTGACCACGCATTACCACGAGGACAGTTTTATCTCCAACGTGTTCACCACCCTGCACGAGGGCGGCCACGCGCTGTTTATGCAGAACGAGCCGGAGGAGTTCTATGCCAACCACAGCTCTGACCTGATGAGCAACGGCATGCACGAGACTATCTCCCGCTTTTATGAAAATATCATTGGCCGTAGCGAGGAATTTATTCAGTTTGTTGCTCCCGTGCTGCGGGAGAAAACCGGGGAAATCTTTGCCGATGTAACCGACCGCGAGCTGTACGAAGCGGTGAACATCGCTCGCCCCAGCCTGATCCGCACCGAATCGGACGAGCTTACCTACTGCCTGCACGTGATGATCCGCTATGAGATTGAAAAGGACTTTGTAAACGGAAAGATCACCGTGGACGAGGTTCCTGCGCTTTGGAACGCAAAGTATAAGGAATATCTGGGCGTGGATGTGCCGGACGACAGCCAGGGCTGCCTGCAGGATGTACACTGGACCATGTCTTACGGCTACTTCCCCTCCTACGCACTTGGCAATGCCTACGGTGTGCAGATCCTGCGTACCATGCAGAAGAATTTTGATGTGTTTGGCGAAGTACGCCAGGGCCGGCTGGACGGAATCCTCCGCTGGCTGAAGGAGCGGGTGTTCTCCTGCGCCTCCCTGCTTACGCCGGATGAATGGATCCGCCAGATCACGGGGGAGGGACTGAACCCGGACTATTTCCTGGATTACCTGGAAGAGAAGTATACGAAGCTTTATGAATTGAATTAATAGCTGTTTGCGGCGGCATTATGCGGCAGGCAGAACAGGTCAGAAAACCCCGGCAGAGAAGGGCGTGCCCTTTCCTGCCGGGGTTTTTGTTATATGTGGTCAGGCGGAAGTGATGAAACAAAGTTGAGAAAATTATTGATCAGGGGGTTCCTTTTACTGTCTTGCCGGAAAAACACCCATGTTTTTCGTGTGAGTCGTGTGCCGTCGCGGTATTCCAGCGGGAGCGAATACAGGCCATTCTCATTACGGATGTATCTTCCGCCTAAAAGAAAGCCATAACCCAGACCGTGCTTGACCATTGCCACACAGGCATCGCTGGTCGTAACCTTCAGCTTGGTCTGCTGAGGGGAGTCGTAATGCTCATTCCACCAGCGGGAAAGCGCCGATTCCGTGCCGGGGTTCATCGCAAAATCCACATATGGCAGCGACGGGAGCTCGCTCAGGCGGAATGGCCGGTTATATACGACCAGTGCCTGGTCCTCGCTGAAGAGCTGACGCTCAAGGACAGAATCCTCAGCATTATAACGGGCAAAGCATACATCAATCGTGCCGTCTTCGGTGCACCGGATCAGCTCCTGACTGGGAAGTGTGACAATACGCAGTTCAACATCTGGGTAAAGCTTTGTGAAACCATCAAGGATAGAGGGCAGTACATGGCGCACAAAGGAATATGGAAAGCCCAGACGAAGACTGCCGGCGGTGCCGGTTCCTGAAACAGAGGCCTCATCCTTTGCGTCCTGAATGGTGGCAAGCACGCGTTCCGCCTTTGCGGCAAGCCGTTCACCTTCGGGGGTGAAGACAGAACCGTTTCGGTTCCGAATCAGAAGTTGAATACCCAGTTCGTCTTCAATTACCCGGATGCGCTTTGTCAGCGCCGGCTGGGACAAAAACAGCAAGTCGGCCATAATCATTGACTTTGAAAGCAGGACGGTTCTTATTGCCGGCAATCTCTACTGCGGCGAGATAAAAAAGGCAGTTTTCACGGTAATGAACTACGAACTGCTCCGAAAACCATCATCTTTCTCACAGCAGATGCGTTCGGTGTTCTGCCGCCGGTGGCAAGACTGACCACCGAGGACGCCATTTTCCATTACCTTTCCGGCTACACCAGCAAGGTGTCCGGCACGGAATGTGGTATCTCCCGCCCGCTTGCCACATTCTCCTGCATGTTTGGAGCTCCGTTTTTCCCTTTAAAGACGGAGGAATACACCGCTCTTATGGCAAAAAAGCTGAACGAGACCGGCGCAAGGGTATATCTTGTGAACACCGGCTGGTGCGGAGGACGGGCAGGCGAGGTTTCCAGAATAAAGCTCAGCATCACCCGTGCACTTGTCAACGCTGCAATCAACGGCAGCCTTGAAAATGTTGATTATACCAGAGATGAAATGTTCCATCTTAATGTTCCCGGCAGTTGCCCGGGCGTAGATCCACAGCTCCTTGACCCGGAAAAGTGCTGGACGGACAAGGACAGATATCTGGAAGAACGGGAAGCGCTTGCCGCCCTGTTCCGGAAAAGCGAAGAATAAAAATAGAGGCTGTCTCAAAATGCAGATTCTCAGGAAATTACCCATATAGAAAGTTATAAAAAAGCCCGGATATACCGAAAAGATGCGGTATATCCGGGCTTGATTATCAGGTATTATTTTAGAGAAAACCTATTTTGAGACAGTGCCTTTTTTGTTCAGTGTTTCATAAGCTTACCGTTTAATCAACGGGAAATGCAATCAGACGTGATACTCCATGGGGTAGGTGAGGTAGTCAACCGGCTCAAGCTGGTCGCAAGTCACGTAGCCAGCGGGTGCACGCAGCAGAGAAGGAATGCGGTTTACGATGGTTGCGCAGGTATGCTCAACGGTAGCGGGCTTAACAACGTGGAACTCAGTGTTGGGCTCGCCGGTGATCCACCAGTCGCACATATCGCCGTCTTCGGGTCCATAGACCTTACCGATGGTCTCTTCTTCTACGGTAATACCCTGCATGGTTTCAATGGTAACAACAGCGGACATACCGATGCAGTTGCCGGCCTTGATCTCTTTGCCGAGGGTGGCGCTGTAGATGTCCTTGTCAATGATGTAGGGAACATGCTTCTGGTCGATGCTCTTGATGGTCAGACCCAGCTTGTTGCAGATAGCTTCTGCGGAGTTCCATGCATAAGAGGGCTCAAACTCTGCGGGGTGAGCAATCTGTGCTTCGAATTCTTCAGCAGTAAGGTCGCAGCCGTGAGCTTCTGCCAGGGCAAGGCCGTATTCATCAACATTGTAGCTGTAAGCGCCCTTGATCTTTGTGATCTTGTGGCAGCCGCCAGCGACCAGGCCAACAATGTTGATCCAGAAAATATCCTGCATGCCGCTGCCGGTGATGGTGCAGTTATTTTCCTTAGCGATAGCATCCAGTTTGTTGATCATTGCAGCGGAGGTAGTCCAGGGATAGATTGCCTCTTCACAGGTGGTGATTACGTTGATGCCGCGGGAAACACACTTTTCAATTGCGTCGTAAATGTCGCCGATAAAGCTTTTGATGGTGATGATAGCAACATCAGCATCGCATTCGTCAAGGACCTTGTCGGCATCGCTGTCGATGATGATGCCGGTCTTAACGCCAAGGTTTGCCCAGTCGCCAACATCGATGCCGGCATTGCTGTGGCCGATAGCGCCAACGATCTGAGCGCCGTTCTCATAGAGATAGCGGAGGGTGTACTTGCTCATTTTTCCGCAGCCGTACTGTACTACTTTAATCTTTTCCATAATAGAAATCTCCTTTGTTAAAATATTGTTTAGGATGATTTCAGTATAGAGTCTGCAGCTGCTGGAGAGTCAAGGATTATTTTTGGGGAAAGAAACCTGCACCTGCAGGCGCAGAAACATATTGCGCTGGCGATTATCAAAAAAGTTGAACTCGGTCATTTCCTCGCAGATATAGTCGCCCTCCATCTGAAAGTTTTGTTTGCGGCAGTATTCCATCAGCTTGTGGGCAAAGGGAATCTCGTCGTCAAAATTATCCAGGTAGATACAGGCATACATACCGCTTTCAAGAATGCTGACGTTTTCGCCATAATCCCGCAGATGCTTGTCGCCAAAGATAAAGATCTGGTCGGCAATAAAACGGCCGGCGGTAAAATCCTCGTTTTTCACAGAGGTACCCAGGTTATACGAAAGCAGCTGAGGAATCCCCTTTTCCAGCAGTTTTGAGCGTAATATATGAATATTCTGCTCGTAAGAGACAATTCCATGCTCATAAAAGTTATCTCTGCAGGGCATGGAAAGAATAAAGCGGCGGTCAATAAATTCAAGGGAGATCGTGCCGCTGGCGGGTGAGATGCGGTAACGCTCAATGGAATGTATGGTGCGGTTTACAGCATCCTGCATTGCTTTCAGCTCGCGCATCTGGCTGTAGATCTGTTCGTTTTTGCGAATCAGCATGTCTTCAATCAGGGTCAGGTCTTCTTTTTCCAGCAGCGTGCTGATATCTGCAAGTGTCATATCAAGCTCTCGCATATAGCGGATAATATCCAGGCGGGCGCTCTGACGAATATCATAATAGCGATAGCCGCTCTGTTCATCGATATATGCAGGGCTCAAAAGGCCTAACTGATCGTACAGGCGCAGTGTACCGATGGAAACACTGTTGGCTTTTGCCATCTTTCCGATGGGAAGCAGCCCGCGCTTTGTGGTATCCGACTCACGATCCATAAGCGATCTCCTTTCGAAACCCTATAGCATAGGTAGACTTTGTGAAGATTATAACCTTGTTTTGCGCTAAACACAAGGCAGCTGAGCACTAAAAAACAGGCACCGCAAGAAGCGGATGCCTGTTTTTTACATACATATTGGCCTGGACGGCGGAAAGACGGAAACAGATTCCAAAGGGCAGGAACCTGGAACTGATCAGGGGTGCTTGCTTTTGCGGGCCGGTTCGGCGTGTACCACGCGGATCTCCTTCCTGCCGGGCTCCGGTGTGCGCAGCAGCAGGCGAGAGGAAGTGGAAAAAGCCCGAATGAGAAAATCGGCATATTCAGCAGTGAATTCCTCGGGCGGTTTGCAGGACTCAGAGGAGAGCCAGGCAACACAGGCATCGTAAGTCATTTCACACAGATGGCGAATAAAAAACTCCAGCTGCAGCGTATCGGGAAATACGTCAGCATAGTGAGGCTGAAACAGCGGCTGCAGGCAGCCGGTGCAATATTCCCGAAAGGAATTCTGACCCTGGTAGCGCAGAGCATTCAGGTAGTACTGCCGGTCGGCATACAGGCTGGACATAATGCGGGGCATATAGTCAAAGATGCTCCAGCCGTCGTAGTGGTCGAAATGAATAAGAGCATCGTGGTAATAGATCCAGTTGATCACATCAAATTTGTCGCGAAAATAGCGGTAAAAACTGCGGCGGTTTACCCCTGTTGTTTCGCAGATCTGTGTTACGGTAATGTCTTCCACGCGGTGGTGGCGGATCAGATCCCGGGTGCCATCGGCAATGGCTTTTTTCATGATGTCAGCAACGGCCATAGAAGTTTCCTCACCCCTGTTCAGTATATACAAAAAGCGCACACTTATTATCTTTTGTGTCATTTTGTCACACAGCGTGCGGTTTGTCAACCCCTTAACAAACCGGGATATAATATAATAATTCCAAGTGTGTTAAATGAATGTCAGAAAGAAATTTTCTTTTATGAGTGTGTTTAACATCGGAAAAAGCCAATTATTAAAACTAAGATAAAGAGAGGACTTTACCTATGGCTAAAAATCCCGCCAGCCTCAGCAGAGACGAAAAGATTGCCAGACTCGGTAAGAAAATTACCGACCGTGCCACCGTGCTGCTGGGCAAGGACAAGATCACTCCCGAAGCTCCCGAGTACTGGGGCATCAATTCCGCACTCAAGTTCATTGCTGCCAAAAATGATCAGCAGATGTCCGACGACTGCCTGGATATCATGCAGACCATGCCCAAGCGCGTGCCCATGACCATTGAGCAGCTGGCAAAGGAAAACCCCCAGTTTGAGCGCGAGTATCTGGAAAAGTGCATGTTTGCCGTAAGCGAGAGCGGCCTGGTGGAATACCACTGGGAAAATCTCGACGGCAAAAATCCCAACCATGAAAAGCGCTGGGTGCTGGATATGTTCGTTCCCGGCTCTGCCGAGATCATGATGATCCACCCCGAGCACCCCGAAATGTTCCCCGAGACTGCTGATTTCTTTGAGCGTATGACCTTCCTGCCCCTGGCAGGCATTACCGAGCTGGTGCCCCCCGGCGGCGCAGGCATTGGTATGCACGTCATTCCCGTGGAAAAGGCTATTCCGGCTGACTGCGAGGCAATGGACATCGAGCGTCTGTCTCACTGGCTGAAGAAGTATGAAGGCCACATCGGCGTTTCTGTATGCTCCTGCCGCAAGCAGCAGCGTATCCGCAACGAAGGCGATGGCGAGATCGAGGCCGAATGGTGCATTGGCGTGGGCGAATTTGCAGACTACTGCCGCGAGACCGGCCATGGCCGTGATATCACCGTGGAAGAAGCACTCGAGATCCTGAAAAAGGCCGAGGACCGCGGCTATGTCCACCAGACTACCAACATCGACGGCGAAGAAAAAGTGTTTGGTATCTGCAACTGCGCACTGGGTATCTGCAACGCTCTGCGTACCAGCCAGCTGTTCAATACTCCCAACATGTCCGCTTCCGCCTACACTGCAGTGGTTGACCCCGAAAAGTGTGTTGCCTGTGGCAAATGTGCGGAAAACTGCGCCGCCGGCGCTGCCCGCCTGGGCCAGAAGCTCTGCACCAAGGATGGCCCGATCGAGTATCCCAAGGCTGAGCTGCCCGACGACACCAAGTGGGGCAAGGATAAGTGGAACTGGAACTTCCGTGAAAATGGAAGAAGCAACCTCAGCTATGAGACCGGTACGGCTCCCTGCAAGGCAGCCTGCCCGGCACACATCGCCATTCAGGGCTATATCAAAATGGCATCTGAGGGCCGTTACAAAGAGGCTCTCAAGCTCATCAAGCAGGATAACCCCTTCCCCGCAATCTGCGGCAGCATCTGCCACAAGTACTGCGAGAGCGCCTGCACCCGTGCTTCTGTGGACGAGCCCCTGAGCATCGACGAGATCAAAAAGTTTATTGCTGAGCAGGATCTGAAGGCCGAGCACCACTATGTGCCCGAGATGAACTCCAGCACCCGCGCTCCCTTCGAGCAGAAGATCGCCATCATCGGTGCCGGTCCTGCCGGTCTTTCCTGCGCTTACTTCCTGGCACTCGAAGGCTACAAGCCCGTGGTGTTTGAAAAGAATGCTACTCCCGGCGGCATGCTGATGCATGGCATTCCCTCTTTCCGCCTGGAAAAGGATGTTGTTAATGCCGAGATCGAAGTGCTGAAGGAAATGGGCGTTGAGATCCGCTGCGGCGTGGAAGTTGGCAAGGATGTTACCATCCAGCAGCTGCGCGACGAAGGCTACAAGGGATTTTACATTGCCATTGGCGCACAGAAGTCCTCCAAGATCGGCGTTCCCGGCGAAGAGCTGGAAGGCTGCTTTGGCGGTGTTGAATTCCTGCGGGAAGCAAACAACGGCGGCAAGCCGGCAATCGGCAAGCGCTGCGTGGTTGTTGGCGGCGGCAATGTGGCAATGGATGTTGCCCGCACAGCCGTTCGTCTTGGCGCCGAGACTATCGTTGCTTACCGCCGCAAGGAAAGCGACATGAAGGCCGACAAGGAAGAGATCGCAGCTGCAAAGGCTGAGGGCGTTCAGTTCATGTTTGAATACAAGCCCGTAGAGATCCGCGGTGAAAACGGCAAGGTTTGCGCACTGGTCTGCGAAGCAGGCGAGATCGCAGCTGATTCTGTGATCGCAGCAGTTGGCCAGAGCATCGACTGGGGCGGACTGGATACCGGAGCCCTGGTGAAGAATGCAAAGAATGGCGCAGAGGCCGATGGTGTGACCTACCAGACTGCCGAGCCCGATATCTTTGTTGGCGGTGATGTTTACACCGGCCCCAAGTTTGCCATTGATGCAATTGCAGCCGGCCGCGAAGGTGCTGAATCTCTGCACCGCTTTGTAAACAAGGGCCAGTCCCTTACCATCCACCGCAACCGCCACGACTATGTGGAACTGAAGAAGGAAAATGTGGTACTGGATGCAGCTCAGGTGAAAAAGCCTGCCCGTGCTGAAGTGGCAATTGATGTTGCCAAGTTCTGCACCATGCACGACGACCGCAAGACCTTTACCGAAGAGCAGATCAAAACCGAAGCTTCCCGCTGCCTCAGCTGCGGACGCAGTGTTGTGGATCCCAACAAGTGCATTGGCTGCGGTATCTGCACCACCAAGTGCGAGTTCGACGCCATTCACCTGGTACGCAACCGCCCGCAGAACAGCACAATGATCAGAGCTGAGGATAAGTTCAAGGCAATTATCCCCTACGCAGCCAAGCGCGAAGTGAAGATCATTAAGAAAAAACTTTCCGGCAAGTAATTGCCTTCTCACAGGCAGATAAGGCACAGCGCCTTATCTGCCTGCCTGATAAAATGGAGTAAATATCATGCATGAACTTGGTATCGTAAACTATGTGGTAAAGCAGGTGCAGGAAGTGGCGGCAGCCAACGACCTTACAGAGATCAGCTCTGTAACGCTGGAATTCGGAGAGGTATCCGGCATTGTGGCGGAGTATCTGCTGGACTACTGGAAGTGGTACACCAAAAAGGTGCCGATCCTGCAGAACAGCGAGCTGATCTGCGAAACGATTCCGGCAATCACCTGGTGCAACCACTGTAAAACGACCTATCCCACCATTCCCCATGGGAAGACCTGCCCCAACTGCGGCAGCGGCGAGACCTGGCTGCAGCAGGGCAATGAAATGAACATCAAACAGATCGAGGCCTGTTGAGGCCCCATTTGTTTCTATAAACTCAACTTTTTGGAGGAATGCTTAATGAAAGACCTTAAGCATCTGATCACTTTTGAAAATTTGCTGCAGGAAGCGAATAACGACCTGATCACAAAGGCACGCAGCGAAGGCAATGTGTGCGTTGCCTATGTGTGCGAAAACACGCCCGAGCCGCTGCTGAACCTGGGCAAAGCTTTTTCTGCCCGCCTGCGTGCACCCCGCACCGGGTCCATGGAAATGGCCACCTATTATATGACCAGCTTTTTGTGCGAATACACACGCGCTCTGCTGGAGCGCGCCCTGGAGGGCGGCTATCAGTTTGCCGACTGCCTGATCGCACCGGACGGCTGCTCCATGATGAACCGCTGCGTGGAAAACATGGAACTGCTGAAGACCATGGGCAAAGACAACCCCAGGTTCTTCTTTGAAAACATGGAGATTCCCATGAAGGGCGACGACAACGGCCTGAATCTTTATGTGCTGCAGTGCAAAAACCACATTCTCAAGCCTCTGCACGAGAAGTACGGCATTGATGTTTCGGACGCTGCCATTCGTGTGGCAGTGGCAGAGCATAACCATGTATGCGAACTGATTCGCGCCATTGGCGAGTTCCGCAAGGGCCCCAACCCCACCATTACCGGCTATGAGTACCATGTGATCACCCTTGCCACCTATGTGGCACCGAAGGCAGAGCTGATCCCCCTGCTGGAGGAGACGCTGGAAGAGCTGAAGACCCGCGAGCCCGAGGCAAAGTTCCCCTTCCGCGCCCGCGTTGTTGTGGTTGGCTCCGAAGTGGACGACACCGATTTTATCAAGCTGATCGAGGATTGCGGCGCCTATGTCTGCGCCGACCGTTTCTGCTGCGGCTCCCTGCCCGGCAGAGACCCCATTGTGCTCACCGATGACGAGGATGCACTTACCCAGATCTGCCGCCAGTATATGATGCGCGGCCAGTGCCCCCGCTATATGGACACCAGCAAAATGGAAGGCCGCCGTGCCTATGTGAACCAGGTGGCCAAGGAATATGGTGCTGACGGAATCATCTATGAACAGATCAAGTTCTGCGATCCCTGGGCTTATGAAAAGATGATCGGCGCAGCTGACCTGCGCAACAAATACGGCTACCCGGTACTGGCAGTTGACCGCCCCTATTCCATTGGTGTTTCCGGCCAGATGCGTACCCGCGTGCAGGCCTTTATTGAAAGCATTGAGATCAAGCAGATTCAGGGAGGTGCGAACGAATGAGCAGCAAACGCATCGGAACAGAGAATTTTGGTAAGGTCTATAAAGAAGGCAGCCGCGTGCGCACCATGCGCGAGTGGCGCGGCTTTGCCGACACAGTTTATGATTATTCCCGCTGGCTGCATAACTGGGTGACCATGTTCACCGTTGTGCTCTCGAAGCCCCGCAACGTAAAGGCTATGTTCCGTTACCGCTGGATGGCAAACTATCTGGCCGTTCCCATGATGGTCGACCGCCACACCCAGGGCCTGCGCGGTGAGCATCTGCGCATCTGCCACACGGAGCAGGACCTGATCATTGAGGACGTGGCAAAGCTGCTGGATAAGCTCTTCCGCGGCGACCGCCGTATCGGCAACGACACGGAATTCAGCAAAAAGGTAGTTCTGGTGGACGAAAACGAGATGCAGTCGATCATGATGGGCTTCCCCACCGTGGTTCCCCTTTCCCGCGAGATCGCATCCACTTACATTCCTGTGCTGCTGAACCAGCGTGCAGCCCAGCACTATATTGATGTGGCTCAGGAATACGGTCTGGCAGGCGATGTCTGCCCCATGCCCGAGGCAGAAGCCGGTGTTTCCATTGATGATGACGCTCCGGTTCTTGGCTGCTGCGCCATTCAGTGCAACACTACCTGCGATGGTTCGCTGCTGGGCAACGGCGTGATCTCCCGCCGCCTGGAAGGCGAAGACGGAATTCCCGTGTTCCAGCTGGCTACCCCGCTGCGCCACCGCGAAGACGACGTGCAGGATTATGCTGCGCAGGAGATTCGCAATGCCATTGCCTTTATTGAAGAGCATACCGGCGAAAAGTGGGATTGGGCCCATTACTTTGAATGCGCAAAACGCGTGAACTACGCTACCAAGTGCCGTGTGGAGTGGCTGGAAATGAATAAGACTCCCTATCCGCAGGTCTTTGGTTCCAACCTTGCCCTTTACACCGAAACCAACTATATGGCAATCAGCGGCCGCCTTGCTGTGTTTGAAAAGGCTGACCGCAAGATCACCCGCCTGGCAGAGAAAGCCTATAAGAAAAAGGCCGTGGCTGCCAATGCATACCGCCACCGCGCTATCGTGTGGGGCGTACAGTCCCACTTCTACATGGACTTCCTGGTGTGGCTGCTGAACTGCTGGGGCATTGTTCCGCTCACGGATATGCTTTCTATGGTAAACACCAGAATGATCGCCGAGACCGACACGCCGGAAAACCGTGAGCAGGCCATCTACGACATTGCCTGGCTTACCGAAAACATGATCATGCGCAACCGTACCCACGGCGGATACCGCGTGCTGCTGGATGAACTGTGGGAGTTTGTGGACCAGTTTAATGCCGACATGGTCATCCTTTGGGAGCACATGAGCTGCAAGGCACTGGACGGTATGCACGGTCTGTTTGAAGAGCGTGCCCGCGAAAAGGGAGTGCACCTGGTTTGGGTCCAGCACGATCTGTTTGACCCGCGTATCATTAACCGACAGGGCGTTCGCGACCAGGTCAACAATTACATGCGCACCGTGATGCAGGAAGAGCCCGTAGATCCCAGCCTTGAGATCCTGCCTGATGGTGAATCCTGGTAAAAAAGGGGCAGAGAGGAGATAAACCCTATGAAAAAACTGAAAAAGAAACTGCTGAAACTGCTGCTCCGCCTGCTGCTGATCGTAATCGGCTTTATTGCCGTTACCTTTACGGTATATATCTTTAACCTGGATATGAAGCTTACCGCAGCTATGGAGCCGATCCTCTTTAAATTCTACGACCGCGTGAAACGTGACCAGCATCTGTAACAAACCCGAAAAGCCCCGGACCGGATCTGATTCGGTTTGGGGCTTTTTTTAATTCCTGAAAAAAGCATCGAATTCCCCTTGAAGAATTGCTCTGCGGCGGCTAAAATGAAGTTATTCCATACAACCGAACACAAACCGAAAAGGAGGACGATGCCAATATGGAAAAAGGACATCCGCAAAGAGGTATTTCCGTTTACAGCTACCAGACCCTGCTGGGAAAGACGATGACCCTTGAGGACTGCTTCCTCGAAATGTATGATACCGGTGCTACCTGCTTTGAACTGCTTACCAGTTATATCGAAGGTTACCCCAATCCCTCCGCCAAGTGGGTGGATAACTACTGGAGAATGTGCGAAAAGTATAAGCTTCAGCCGGCTGAGCTGGGTCACTGGGCAGAAAACCACCTGCACCGCGGCCCCGGAATGAGCGACGAGGAAATGGTAGAGGAGCTGAAGCAGGACTTCCGCCTTGCAAATCTGCTGGGCTTTAAGAGCCTGCGCACAAAGATCACCTGCACCAACACCCTGTGCGACCCCGAACCGGGATGGCAGAGCTATATTGAAAAGGCCCTGCCTTATGCAGAAAAATATGATGTGCGCATGCAGAACGAGGTACATCTGCCCACCACGCTGCATACCCCCCATATTCGTGATGAGTATCTGGAGTTTATTCATCGTACGGGCACCAAGCACTTTGGCTTTAACATTGACTTTGGCACTTTCCAGACCCGCTCCCTGCCGGGCATGCCCAACAAATGGGGCCTGGATGATGTTTCAAAGCCCGAAGAGATCGTTGAATTCCTGCCCTACAGCTGGAGCTGCCACACCAAGTTCCTGGAAGTGAACGAAAACTTTGAGGAAGTCACGATCCCCTATAAAGAAGTGATCCAGCTGATGGTTGATAACGGATGGAGCGGCAACCTGCTTTCAGAGTTTGAAGGCCCCTGCCGTTATGGTGCTGAGGACAGCCCCCAGAAGTTTGCCGAGGCAATGGATAAGATTCCCGAGCAGGTGCGCCGTCATCAGATCATGATGCGCAATCTGCTGGGTTATTAAGAAAAAGGAGGACAAGGCTATGGTTGAGATCTATCCCATTCAGCAGCGCGGTTTTCACAACACCTATGATGCCGATGGCAATATCGACGGCTTTGAATTCCGTTTTATTCCCAAGTACTACAAGGGCCTTTGGTTTACCCAGTGCCGCTTTGGCAATGTGACCGTTGACGGCGAAGAATTCAGCCGCGATGAGCTGATCTTTGAGTACGACGGGCTGGAATATAGCCGCGAGGAAATGTTTGACCTGCAGAAATACTGGCAGTTCCGCACACCGCTGATCTTTAAGGTGAAAAAACCGGGCGGCCTTTCCATTGGCTACCATGATGTGGCTCTGCAGTTCGGCTGGGTGCTGAACTATAACGGCGCCCTGGAAAAAGAAGCCGACGGCAGCGGCCTTGGTAATATGGGCCATCTGTTTGGCAATGATTATGCCCGCCGCATGCTGCTGTGCAGATAACATGTTAACAAAAAAAGCACCGTACCTTTTGGTACGGTGCTTTTTTATTACAAACTGTTTAATTACAGCTGCTTCTGAGCATTGATCTTAACGCCGGGGCCCATGGTGGAAGCGGTGACGCAAGAACGAATGTACTGGCCCTTTGCGGTTGCGGGCTTTGCCTTGATGATAGCGCCGATGAGAGCAACATAGTTCTCGTACAGCTTGTCAGCACCAAAGGAAACCTTGCCGATGGGGCAGTGGATGATGTTGGTCTTGTCCAGACGGTACTCAACCTTACCAGCCTTGGCTTCGCCGATTGCCTGTGCAACGTTTGCGTTAACAGTACCGGCCTTGGGAGAAGGCATCAGGCCCTTAGGACCGAGGACTTTACCGAGCTTACCGATAACGCCCATCATCTTGGGATGTGCAATAACGGTATCGAACTCGAACCAGTTCTCTTTCTGAATCTTTTCAACGTACTCAGCGCCGCCAGCGAAGTCTGCGCCAGCTGCGATTGCTTCGTCGACCATCTCGGGGGGGCAGAAGCAGAGAACGCGAACGGACTTACCGGTGCCGTTGGGAAGAACGATAGCACCACGGACCTGCTGGTCTGCGTGACGGCCATCAACACCGAGTTTTACATGCAGCTCGACGGTCTCGTCGAACTTTGCCTTGCTTGCATTGCAAACGAGGGTAAGTGCATCTTTGGGCTCGTAAAGAGCGGACTTATCGATGAGCTTGGAGCTCTCTTTATAATTTTTACTTCTAAACAATTTTGTTTCCTCCTAAAAATGTGGTTGAGTCGGATGGAAGTATCCTCCCACGTAAAGGAGCGATATTACTCGCCCGTTCAGTCACCAACGATAACGCCCATGGAGCGGCAGGTGCCTGCGATCATGCTCATAGCGGATTCGATGTCGGTGCAGTTAAGGTCGGGCATCTTCTGCTCTGCGATCTTGCGGACATCTTCCTTGCTGATGGTAGC
>JAKSSN010000079.1 GCA_024403095.1 Oscillospiraceae bacterium | reverse complement strand
AAGGAAGCTGCGGATGCAGCTTCCTTTTTGCTGAGTGTTTGTTTATACAGTTGCGATCACAGCATCGAGCTGCCGCCGGTCACGATCCAGCAGGCAAGAGAGGCAACCGTAAGGGCGCCGGTGTAAACGTTGCCAGTGCGGCGGTAGATGTAGGTGCACAGCACGCTGAACACCAGCACCTGGGGCACAAACAGGATCATCAGCGACATGAACGGGCCGCCGAAGGTGGAGCTGAACAGCAGGTCGGCACCGGGGCCGATGTTCAGGAAGAAGGGGATGTACTCCAGCAGGCACAGCAGCAGGATACCGCCCACCATCTGCAGGGCGTTGTACTTCCAGCAGCGGAAGAAGCCCTTGAAGCCCGGCTCATAAAGGTCAAAGGTGCGGGCAGAGGCCATGATCTTGCTGTTGTTCAGAATGAAGAACAGGGCAAACACCAGGATGTATACGCAGAACTGGCCAAGGCGCACAGCGCTGAAGGTCTTGAAGAAGGGCCAGATAAAGCGGTAATCCAGCTTGAATGCCAGCTCGTTAATGGCCGTCATGGCATACATCAGTGCCAGCATGCACAGCGCCAGCACGGCAGAGCGGCCCAGAAGGCCCCAGCCGATGCGTTCGGGCTCGGTGGCGGTAGCAAGACCCATGCCGTAGTAACTGCAGTCACGGCCCTTTTTATGGGCTTTGGCGCGTGCTACAGCGGTGGAGATGACCATAACAAGGATCAGGAACAGATACCAGGTAAGGAAGCCGTTGCCCACCGTCATGCGGAAGATGCCTTCCGGCAGGGGCAGCAGACCGTGGCCAAGCTGGGTGAGGAACGGATAGGTGGCAAAGGAGATCAGCACGGTGATCCAGATGCCCTTCTTCCATTTGCCCTTGGGCTTCACGCCGCTCTCGGGGGGCAGGGGCTGGGCGACCTTTGCAAAGAACGGCAGGGTGAGCAGCAGCTCCATCAGGGGCAGCATGGCAGCAATAGCCAGCAGCATGCCGGCCAGCACCAGCACTTCCTTGCCCATGGCAACCTGGCTGGCAGGAGCAATAGCAGCAACATCCAGGCCAATGGAATCAGCCAGCCACTGCAGCGAAGCGGCAATGCCCTTGCTGTTGTGGGTGGTAAGGCGGTGGTTGGTCATAAGCAGCTGGATGCGGCGGGCAGAACCGTCGGCAAAGCTGCCGTAGGTGGTGTTCCAGGCGGCGTCAGCAGCGCTGCAGCCAAGGAACTCGGTGCGCAGGTCGCTGGTGAGCAGCTTTTCATCCACCACATTTTTGTAATCACGGAAGTAGCTGAATTCATCCCACTTTGCCTGCAGCAGCAGAACGTTGTTGAACTGGATGGCGTCAGCATCGTAGGCATCCTTGGTGAACAGCTCGCCGCACTGCAGAATAGTTGCCTGAGGCATGATCTCGGTGCCGGAATAGGCGGCTGCCACGGTCCAGCTGCTCCAGGTGCCCATGGAGTGGCCGCTGATGGCAAGGCGGCTGCTGTCAACGTTGGGCAGGCTGGCCAGCACGGCATAGGCGGTAATGCCGCCGGCGGAGCTGTCGGCGAGAACGTTGCCGTCGGTATCGGTGCTGTAGCGGGGGTCAAAGAAGCTCAGGTTCGAGAAGTTCATCATTACCTTGTAGCGGGTCTGGCCGCCAATGGTAACATAGGTGCCGTCAGCTTCGCTGTCCTGGCCGTAGTTTACGGTTACCTTGTGGTTCACGTAGCCGCGTTCCTTCATGCCAACGCTGGTGCTGCCGTGGCCGTATTCGTCGATGCACATCACAACGGCGCCGCGGCGGGCAAGCTCAATGGCGTAGGCTGCGCAGGTCTCGTGGTCGTTCTGGTAGCCGTGCAGCAGCAGAACGCCGGGGGCGGGGCTGCTTTCGGTGGCGGTTTTGGGGGTGTACAGCTTGTAGTAGATGCTGCCCTCGGGGCCATCGGCTTCGATGCGGCCTTCCGTGATATGAATCTGGCCGCCGCCCGTCTGGATCATGTTGGCAAAGAACATGCAAACAAACGAGGCAAGCACAAAAATGGCAAGGAGGAGCAGGGCTTTTTTGCGGTTGTTTTTCATAAGGGCCCTCCTGAATGCAAAATAGCTTGTTTTTCTATTGGATAATTCATTCTAACATTCCCCTGAAGCGATTTCAACCTGCAAAAAAGTGACAAAAAGTTAAGAAAAATACTTGACTTTGCGCCCTTTTCACTGTAAAATACTCTAGCTTGCGTAAGAACGCAGGCGAATCCTTGCTCCCTTTTAGGAAGGGGGCCATATGACCAGAAGGAGGTGCAACCATGGCAAAAGCAACCGAAAAGTACGAGGTAATGTACATTATCAATCCCAACCTGTCTGAGGAAGAAACCGCAGCAAAAGTTGAGAAGTTCAAGAGCATCGTTGAGGCAGCTGGTACCCTGGATGAAATTGAAGAAATGGGCAAGCGCAAGCTCGCTTACGAAATCAATTACATTTCCGAGGGCTACTATGTTCTCATGAAGTTCACCAGCGGCCCGGAACTGCCCGCAGAGCTGGATCGTCTTCTTGGCATCGATGAAAGCATTATGCGTCGCCTGATCACTCTGCGTGCAGAGTAAGGAGATAAGCGCATGCTGAATCACATCACCATTATGGGCCGTCTGACCCGGGATCCCGAGCTCAGATACACCCAGACCAACACCCCCGTTGCTTCTTTCACCGTTGCTTGCGACCGTGACTTTGGCAAAGATGAAAACGGCCAGAAACAGACCGACTTCATCGATTGTGTTGCCTGGCGCAACACCGCCGAGTTCGTGAACAAGTACGTGACCAAGGGCAGCATGGTGGTAGTCAGCGGACGTCTGCAGATCCGTGACTGGACCGACCGCGACGGCGGCAAGCGCCGCAGCGCAGAGATCGTCACCGATAACGTTTACTTTGCAGAAAGCAAGCGCAGCAGCGACAATGGCTACAGCGGCAACAGTTATTCCGCACCGGCACGCGAAACTCAGGCCCCTTCCATTCCGAAGAGCGCTTTCAGTGATGTGCTGGATTCAGACGAAGACGGCGAACTGCCGTTCTGATTATTTTGACAGGAGGATAAAGCTTTGGCATTCGATAAGAACAACATGAAGAATCATAAGCGCAAGAAAGTTTGCCAGTTCTGCGTTGATAAGGCTACCTTCATCGACTACAAGGACACCGCAAAGCTCCGCCGTTACGTTTCCGAGCGCAGCAAGATCCTGCCTCGCCGTACCACCGGCGTTTGCGCTATGCATCAGCGTCAGCTTACCGAAGCAATCAAGAGATCTCGCCAGGTCGCTCTGATGGCTTACGTAACCGACTGATTCTGCCATACGTACAAAAAAGAACAGAGTTCCCAAATGGGAGCTCTGTTTTTTTATTTCTTCAGCAGGGGAGCTCGAGGGGCAAAGGCCCGCCTCGTATTGGCAGAATTTGCAAAAAGAACGGAATAAGCCTTCTTGCCTTATTCCGTTCTTTCATAAGTTGCGAAACAATATTTCACGCCGTCTTCTTCCATCCATTCCGTCTGCTCGGTGCAGCGGAAAGCAGGGTCGGCATCCAGGTTGGGGTAAAACACATCGGATTCCGGCTGCAGGTCGATCTTGGTCACATACACCCGGTCGGTAAAGGGGAACAGCTGGCGGTATACGCCGGCGCCGCCGATGATCACGCAGCGCTCGCTCTTTTTGGCAGCTTCCAGCGCTTCCTCGGTGCTGTGCACCACTTCGGCCCCTTCGATCTGCAGGTCGCTGCGGGTGATCACAATGTTACGCCGGTTTTTCAGCGGCTTGCCGCCGGGGAAGTCCTCCATGGTGCGGCGGCCAACGATCACAGCGTCGGTTCCGGTGACTTCGCGGAAGTGCTTGCGGTCGGCTTTTACCACAATGGGCTGGGTGCCGCCGGCACCAATGCCCCAGTCGGAATATACAGCAACAATAGCGTCCATTAGTTCAGATCCTCTCTTTTTAAGAACAAAGGCGAGCGGTTCGCTCGCCTTTGCCGGTTGTTTGAATGAATTATTTTGCAGTGAAGGAAGCGCCGGTAGAACCGCTGCTTACGTGGTATTCAGTGCCGGAGCTCATGCTGCTGCTGTAGCACAGCAGGGTGCTGCCGCCGCGGGGTGCGGGAAGGCTCAGCTCGGTGCCGTCGACCTTTACCTCGGAATCGGCCGGGCAGACGAACTTGCTTACAAAGCCAGCGCAGCTGTTATCGGAAACAACGGGCAGCTTTTCGCTGGTGCCAACCGCCAGGATGCTGCCGGAAACGATCTCGAACAGGCGCTGGAACTTTACCATGTTTTCGCCGGCGGCCACAAGAACTTCGCCGCCGTCAATGATCACAGAACCGATCTTTTCGCCAAAGCCGGTGCCCTTTTCGCCGGCCTTAATGCCAACGCCGGCTGCATCGATGGTCACAGAGCCGCCATTGAGATAAATATCCTTCTTGGTCTCGATGCCGTCTTTGCCGCAGACAATGCTGATCTCGCCGCCATTTACGGTAATATCTTCGTGGGCTGCAATGCCCTTGCTGCTTTCGGAAGTAAGAGCAAGGCTGCCGGCGTTAATGGTGATGCCGGCTGCGGAATGCACCGCATGGTCAATGGCTGTGATGATCACATCGCCGCCGTTGATCACAAGGTCGGTCTTGGCCTTCAGGCCCTTGGAGCTGGCAGCTGCGGGGTCGCCGGAAGCGATCACATTCAGTTCACCGCCGTTGATGGTAAGCACGGTTTCGGCAGAAATGCCGTCGCCGCCGGAAGTAACGGTGACTACGCCGCCGTCGATGGTAACATAGCCCTTGTCTTCTTTCTTGCTGCTGGTGCTCTTAATGCCGTCCTTGCGGCTGGTAACGGTAACCACACCTTCGTTGATATCCACCGACTCGCTGCCGCGGATGCCGTTGTTGGCTGCGGTTACGGTAATGGTGCCGCCGTTGATCTCTACATCGTCCTTGCCGGTGATGCCGTTGTTGCGGTAGCCGTTAATTTCAAGCACGCCATTGCCGCTGATCTCCAGGTCGTCTTCGCTGTAAATGGCGGCGCCGGTGGCAGTGGCTGCGTTGTAGTTTGCCATGTCGGTCTCCACACCGCTGGTCACGCGGTTGGTGCTGCCGTTGGCCAGCTGAATGTAGCAGTTCTTGGCCTGGTCCACGCGGATGGCGCTGTCGCTCAGGCAGGTGATGTCGGCATTGTCAAGGATCAGGGTAACATCCTGGGCGTCTTCGCCGGTGTTCACGATCACCATGCCGTTGTTCAGCGTGCCGGTGAGAGTGTAGGTGCCGCCGGCGCCGATCTTCACAGTGGTGCCGCTTACGGAAACGCCGCCCACCTTGGTGGAAACGCTGTCGCCGTTCAGCACAATGGCGCTGGTTTCTGCGCCGGCAGCTTCACTGCCGGAAGCAGCGGTGGAAGAAGAGGCGGAGGAAGAAGCTTCATTCTTGCTGCCGCCGATGGTCATGCTGCCGCAGCCTGCCAGCAGGCTCAGGCAGATGAGAGCAACTAAGGTCAGGGAAAGTATTTTTTTCATATTCATATCTCCAAAGTCAAATGGGGTAGCTTACAGGGTGTCCTTTTCGCTTTCGTTCACGCGGCCGCAGATGATGTTCAGGTTGCCGTTGCGGCAGCGGAGCTCGTCCAGAAATGCCTTGGGCACATCGGCGGACTTCAGGTAGATGATGTAGGTAAGCTCGTACAGGGTGCCCATGTTGGTGGTCTTTACGCGAACCAGCTCGTGGGAGGTGGCATACTGTTCAAAAATGTCGTCGAACAGGCCGTCGTATTCCATGTTTTCGGGAATGGTGATGCGCAGGCGGCGGCAGGAACCCTTTGCCTCGCCGTAGTTCGTAACGGTAAGCAGAAGCTGAGCAAGAGCAATCAGCAGGAAGAACAGAGCCGCAATGCCAAGGAAGCCCATGCCGCAGGCAAGGCCCAGGGCGGTGGAGGCAAAAATGCCAAGGATCTCGCGGGAGTTGCCGGCAATGCTGCGGAAGCGCACCAGGCTGAAGGCACCTGCAACGCCAAGGCCGGCGCCGATGTTGCCGTTCACCAGCATGATGATCAGGCACACGATGGCGGGCAGCATGGCAAGGGTGCGGGTCCAGTTGCCGCTGCTGCGGCCGCGGAACGAGAACACCAGGCTGTTCAGCACGCCCAGCACCAGGGCTGCAAGAATGCACATCACAAACTCAACCAGCGTGATGGAAGAAGAGATAACACAGTTGAACATAGCAGTTGATTCACTCCATAAAGTATTTTTGCAGGATATTGCCGCGATAGGCGGAACCATATTTCGAAAAACTGGTGGGATAGATCTGCAGCTCGCTCAGCATTTTTGCCAGCCACACAGGCGCTGCCCCCGGAATTTTCACTTCCATCAGCACATGGCCGGGGTCCACGATCGGGGCGCCCCCGTCGCCGTGGGGCAGGTGCAGGTCGCTGTCGCGCCAGCGCATGTTCCGGTCAAAGGTGATGCGCAGGCGAGGGTCGCTGATGGCCACATAGGCAAGCCGGTCGTAGCAGATGAGCACCTTGGGGCTGGGCCGGTTCATTTTTAAAAACCAGCTGATCTCCCGTATGATCTGGCTGTCTTCCGGGGCAGGTGCCTCGCCGCTCAGCCAAAGCTCGGCCTGGCGGTTGGTCATGGCCACGCGGCGCTTGTATACCACGCCTTTGAATTTCTTTTTCAGCTCCACAAACACTTCGCCTTCTTCGCCGGGCACATTATAGCTGCGCAGGCGAAGCTTTTCTTTATACACGGGCTTTTCAATGGACTCGCGGATAATGGAAAAATCGTCGGTATCGTAGTAGATGCTGCACACCGTGCTTTCGGGGTAAAGATCCGGGCGGATCAGCGGGTCCAGCCGGCTGCGCAGGGCACGGTACTGCTCGGCCGTCATAAGATATTTTTTCTCGTAGCGCTCAAAGGTGGCCTGAACTGCCGCGGCGGGTGCGCTGGAAGCTATGAACTTTTCGGCGCCTTCAGCCATGGCAAAACCTCCTCTGTTTGAATGGACACACTGAGATTAATATTTTACCGTAAATCTGCCCGTTTGGCAAGGGAGAATCCGTGAACATACCGTTACAAAACGGCGCCGGAAGGCCCCGCCGGCATTGATTATTTTAGCCCGAATTGCTATAATTATGCTGAAAAAATACCGCAAAGGAACAGAAAAGAACTATGACTGAAGTAGTGATCATCGGGGGCGGCGCCTCCGGCATGATGGCAGCCATCACCGCGGCGGAGGATCCGCAGAACCATGTGGTGCTGCTGGAGCGGCAGCAGCGCGTGGGACGCAAGCTGCTGGCCACCGGCAATGGCCGCTGCAACCTTACCAATACCGGCGCATCCGTGGAGCATTACCATGGAGCCGACCCTGAATTTGTCCGCCCGGCGCTGCAGGCCTTTGGCCCGCAGGAAACGCTGGCGTTTTTCCGCAGCCTTGGCCTTGTGACCACCGAGGAATACGGCGGCCGGGTGTATCCTTTTTCCAACTCTGCCAATTCGGTGGCGGATGTGCTGCGCTATGCCATGGAGCAGCGGGGCGTTGAACTGAAGGCAGCCTGCCCGGCCCGCGAGATCCGCCGCACCGA
>JAKSSN010000078.1 GCA_024403095.1 Oscillospiraceae bacterium | reverse complement strand
CAATCATGCTTCTTCCAGCTGGCCGAAATACCAGCCGGATACGCAACTTTTCTTCACAAACCAGCCCCTTGAGGTGGTTTCTACAATGCTCAGTTCATCCCCGGGTTCCACGCCAAGCACCAGGTCCGTGCAGTCGTTCACGCCGGTGATCTCTTCGCCGGTAAACAGATATTTGGTGAGGATATCCATCTCGTAGCCGGTGCGCACATGGCGGCAGCGGGAAAATTCCTCGCCCCGCTCCAGCACCTGCACCTGGCTGTCGCCCCAGCGGATATAGTAGGAGCGTTCCCCTTCTGTCTGCGCCGTGTTAGCCCGCCGCACCGGAAAGGGATCGTAATAATCCCAGGTAAAATCCGTTTTCGCAATATCCGGAATGATGACCGCGTTCAGCTGGCCGTCGTCTTTCAGCACACAGCCGCCGTCGATGCTGATGATCTTGCGCTCCCGGTCCACCACGGGGCTGGCACACACCCGGTCGCCGCCATAAAGCACCACGGGGTAATGCCCCACCACCAGCCATTTAGGGAAGGCCGGAGCGGTGCGCAGAAAGGCGTCCCGTTCCCGCAGCTCGTTTGCCGTGTGCGCTTCCAGCGGCTTGGACGGGTCCGCCGCCGCATGGGCAAACATCCACAGGGGAGTGTCGATGGCATGGGGCAGCGCCGCAATAAATTCCCACTCGGCCGTGAACGCCCGGTACAGCTGCTGCTCGCAGGCCGTATAGTTGCTTACCAGGTCGGCAGCCAGGCCGACCTCAGCGCACATCTCCCGCAGGATCCCGGTTTTTCTTGTGCGCACATAGGTGCGAAACAGGTATTCATCCTGTTCCTCGGAAATATAGTCGTAGATGGCCGCCCAGCCGTCGCAGTTGCCGGCGATCACATATGCACGCCCCTCTGCCTGCAAGTGCATCAGCAGGCGCAGAGTTTCCAGGCACTGGGGCCCTTTTTCCAGAAAATCTCCGTTGGCGATCAGCAGGTCGCTGCCGCCAAAGCCGATCTTTTTCAGCAGCCCCTGCAGATAGGGCAGGTTGCCGTGAATATCGGAGACCACGATCACCCGGCGCCCGGCTTCGATCTGCGGGCGCAGGATCCTTGCATTTCGCTCAGGCATCTTAAACCTCCCGGATGGGACGCTCCAGACACAGCACGGTGCTTCCGTCAGCGCGCTGGCGGCTTCGTTCGCTGAAGCCGAGCCGGTCATAAAAGGCCAGCGCTTTTTCGTTGCAGCTGTTTACCGAAAGGCGGATGGTCCGGCGGCCCAGCTGGTCATAATGGCGAATGGCTCGCGCCAGCACCGGCGCCGCGCAGCCTCTGCCGCGGTATTCCGGGGTGAGATACAGAAAACTGACCCAGCCGTAGCCGTCTCCCTCGCCCTTGCGGGTGTTCAGGTCCAAAAGGCCTGCAGGGATGTCGCGGTCGTAGAATACCAGCACCGCATGCCCGTCAGCCGTCTGGTGTGCCCGCGCGGCTTCCAGGTAGGCATTGGCATCGAAGCCTGAAAGACCGGCATGGGTTGCCGCCCAGGCATCGGAATAGCAATTCATATAAAACGCGGCATCGCGGGAAAAATCGATTGGCTCTGCGCGCAGCTCGGTGGAGTTCTTCCAGGGGAAGATGCTGTCCGCCTTCAGGTGGGAGGTATCGTTCATATAGTCCACGGTAAACTTGCCGTTTTCGTAAAACAGGTGCGTCACCGAGGTATTGCCGAAAATGGGCAGTACGGCGGAATTTTTCAGGTCGCCCCCCAGGATGCCCCACAGGATGCTGCGGATGGTAACTCCATGGCTGGCTGCCGCAATGGTCCTGCCGTCGTTCTCTTCTGCCAGGCGGATCAGCGCCGCGGTGGCGCGGTCGCGCACGATGCTGTAGGTCTCGCTGCCTTCCACCTGCCAGGCCGCCGGGTCGGAAACAAAGGCCTGCAGCATTTCGGGATCCGTCCATTTTACATCGGCAAAAAATACTCCCTCCCACACACCAACGTGAATCTCACGAAGGTCCGGGACGGGGATGGGCTTCAGGCCTGCCGAACGGCCAACCGCCGCTCCGGTTGCCATGGCACGGAACAGGTCACTGGCATAGACCGCATCCAGCTGCACCCCTGCAAAGCGCTCTGCAAGGTCGTCCAGCTGCTTCCAGCCCAGTTTTGTGATTCCGCCGTCCCAATGGCCCTGAAACATTTTATACAGGTTTCCTTCGGCCTGTGCATGCCGCACCAGATAGATTTCCGTCATCGTTTTTTATCTCCAGATCCGGGCCCGCGCGAGCAAAAGTTTGAATTGGAGCTTGCACGAATCCGGATATTATGTTAATCTTATTGAGCTATTATATCCTCATTGAAGAGTTTCATCAAGCGTATTTTCTGCTGATTCCACAGGAAAGGGAGGGATTTGGATGATTCGCGCAGCTGTTCTTGCTGATGGCGACGGAAGCAAGCTTCAGGCCATTCTTGACGCCATGTATTTTCGCGAAATTCCGGATTTTGACCTTGCCGCTGTGATCGTGCCCCGGAAAGACACCTACGCCATTACGCGCGCGGTAGGCATGGGCATTCCCGCCTACACGGTTGACCCGGAGCTGTTCCCCACCGCCACCAGCCACAGCCTTGCCATAAGCAACAAGCTGAAAGACATGGACATCGACCTGGTGATCCTGGCCGGGTATGAGCTTCCGCTGGGCGTGATCCCTTACCAGTTTAAAAACAGCATCATCGGCACCATCCCCTGCCTGTATCCCTCGTTCAGCGAGGGCAGCGAGGACCCCTGCGTTTCCGCTCTGGAGCTTGGGCTTAAGATCACCGGAGCCACCGCTTATCTCTGCGACGGCGACGGCGGAGTGGGCGGCATCATCCTTCAGAAAGCGGTCGAGATCCTTCCGGAGGACACCCCCGATTCTCTGCGCCGCCGGATCACCGAGGATGCCGAGTGGGATCTGCTGACCCAGTCCGTGAAGCTTTTCTGCAGCGACCGGCTCTCGGTTCAGGGCCGCCGCGTTGTGATCCTGCCCGAAGGGCAAAAGGCCCAGATGATCCGCAAGGTGCCCTCTGTGGCGCCCCGGCCTGTGCCCGAAGCAGCCAGCACCGGCATTCGTCCACCGCAGAAGGTGGGCATGAAAAAGCCCCAGCCGGCGAAGAAAAAGTGAAAATATAAAACCCTGGTCTTCTTTGTACGAAGACCAGGGTTTTCTTTATATCAGGGTATTTACTCCTCTGCTTCCAGGGGAACAAAGGTAAAGCGGTTGCAGTCCACAAGGCCGCGGTCCGTCAGGCGCAGGTCCGGCAGGCAGGCCAGAGGGATCAGAGCCATGGTCATGAAGGGGCTTACGATGTTGCAGCCGATCTCTGCCCAGGCCTTGGTGAGCTGCTCCACATCGGCAGCCACTTCCGCGTTGGGTTTGGGGTTCATCAGGCCGGCCAGGGGCAGGCGGACAAGGCCAAGCACCTTGCCGTTGCTCACAGCGCACATACCGCCGCCGCACTGGATGAGCGTGTTGGCAGCAAGGGCCATATCTTCGTCGTTGGAGCCGACGACCAGCAGGTTATGGGCATCATGGGCAACCGTGGATGCCATGGCGCCGCAGGTGATATGGAAGCCCTTTACAAAGCCCACGCCATGTTTGCCGGTGTTGTGGTGGCGCTCAAACACAAAGGTCTTCAGCACATCCTGCTCGGTATCGGATTCCAGGCAGCCGTTCACGACCTTCAGCTCGGCGCGGCGCTCAATGTCGCTTACGTGGGCAGGAATGATCTCGATGACGCGAACGGTGGCCTTATCCTTCTTCTCTGTGGGGATGCGGAAGGTCTCGGGGGTGATGGTCTCGCCCACGTGCATGGTGTTCATGGCCCATTCGGGGTAATCCAGCGGTTCGATGGCTGCGGAGAGGCGGCCGTTTTCTGCGGCAACTTCGCCGTCGATGATCACGCGGGTCACCTCAAAGTGCTCCAGATCCTTTACAAAAACAATGTCGGCGCACTTGCCCGGAGTGACAGAGCCCAGTTCGTGGTCCATGCGGTAGCAGGTGGCCGTGTTGATGGTTACCATCTGCACAGCCGTGATGGGGTCGATGCCAAAGGAGATGGCACGGCGGATGATATGGTCCAGGTGGCCGTCACGCGCCAGGGTGAAGGGATGGGTATCGTCGGAGATCATGCAGGCAAAGCGGGAATCCACCTGATGCTCGGTGATTGCCTTGCAGATCACGCCCAGGTCGTGCCAGGCAGAGCCTTCGCGCAGCTGCGCATACATGCCAAGGCGCATTTTTGCCAGCACATCTTCGGCACGGGTGGACTCGTGGCAGCAGCGCACGCCGGATGCCACATAGGCATTCAGGCCGCGGCCAGTCTCGGGGATGGAGTAGTGGCCGGTTACCACTTTATCTGCCTTCAGGGTGTTGCCGGTGATCTTGTGGGTCTCTTCCGCCGAGCCGACGATGCCGGGGAAGTTCATCATTTCACCCAGGCCGACCACCTCGTCCCGCTGCATTTCGCGGGCAATATCCTCGCTGGTCACCACGCAGCCGCTGTCTTCAAAACCGGGCACAGCAGGCACGCAGGAGGGAGAAGTGAGCATTGCTTTCAGCGGAGTGCGTGCCGCATCGCGGATCATCAGCTCCACGCCGGGAATGCCCAGCACGTTGCAGATCTCATGGGGGTCGTAATAAACACCGGTGGTTCCGTGGGGAACGACGGCCGTTGCATATTCATTTGCGCTGAGCATAGAGGATTCGATGTGCATATGGCCATCCAGCAGGCCGGGCGTAATGTACTGGCCCTCGGCATCGATGACCTTGGTATCGGGGCCAATGCAGTGAGCAGCATCGCCTACCAGAGCAATGCGGCCGCAGCTGATGGCTACGCCAATATTTTCCTGAATTTCGTGGGTGCAAACATTAACCAGCTTTGCGTTGGTGATGACCATGTCGGCCGGAGCGCGGCCCATGGCAACATCCGCAAGCTTTGTGCTGCATTCCCACAGGGGCATTTTACAAAAACGGTTGATCATTTGTTTTCTCCTTTTCCAAGCAGATTCGTCAGTTTTCTGATGGGTTTATTTTAGCAGTTTCCCCCGGCTTTTACAATCTCTTTCCCGCCGGGTGCACAGCGCAAAAAAGAGACCGCGCACAAAGCGCGATCTCTTTTTTATCTTAAATCAGTTTTGGGGAGCGGCTTCTGACGGGGAACCAAACACAAAAATACTGGAAAATGCCTCGTCCGAAACGTTTTTGTAATACTCGATCTTGTTTGCCAGCTGGTAGCGCTGGTCCATGCCTTCGTAGATACGGCTGGTATCTGCCCCGGTAAGATAACCTGCTGCAATCAGGATCACACCTGCCAGAATGGCTGCCAGAACAATGATCAGGATCACTTTCCATGCTTTTTTCATTTGACGGGCACCTCCTTATAGCAGAGCTTTCCGCCCAGGCGAATCACACCCTGAATGTGGCCAACAATGGCGCCGCCGATCAGCCACACAAACGTCCACAGGAACAGGAATCCCAGTGCCAGCACAATAATGCCAACACCAAGCACCAGCATGATATCTGCAAACACGGTAAGGCCGCCAAAGGGGAACGAAACGATCAGAATGCCAAGGATCACAGCCGCGGTGGCTGCCAGCAGGAACAGAACGGTGGGCACCAGCAGAACTGCCGTTCCCACAACGATCGCGGGGATCGCCAGCAGGATATACAGCAGAAGCATTGCCGGCTTTACCTTGCGGACGGTGGGGATCCGTTCGGGTTCTTCCTCCTCATCCTCTTCCTCTTCCGCTTCTTCCTCGGGCTCTTCGGGCTGCACAGGCTCTAAGGTATATTCAACAAAATCTGCTTCCTTTGCTTCCGGCTGCTCCTCAGGCGCAGCCTCTTCCTGGGCCTCAGGCAGCTCTTCAGCTGCTTCTTCGATCAGGGGCTCCTCTGCCTGCTCAGGTTCAAAAGGTTCCTCTGCAGCTTCCGTTTCCTCGGCTGCAGCTTCTTCTGCTGCCGGTTCATCCCGAATAAAGCTCTCGGCGGGCTCATCCAGCAGGTCAAACAGGCTGGTCTGCTCCGGTTCTTCGGCCGAAGGTTCTTCAGGGGCAGTGATAAAATCGAAGGTCTCGAACAGGGAGATCTGGTCTTCGCTGACTTCTTCCTGCTGCGTGTTTCCGTAGCGGGCAGTGAAGGCGCGTTCCACATTCTGGATCACGCTGATATACTGCGGATCCTGTGCCTCATCCTCACCGCTGCGGGAATCGGAACTGATCTGCAGCTTGCGCTCGCCGGAATTATATGACCGGGCAACCATAACTGCCTGACGGGTCGGGGTGCCAAGGTGCTGCAGCAGCAGCTGTTCATTGGCACAGGTGTCGAACATATTCTCGTAAAGGCCAAGAGCAATCTGACGGTCTTCTTCATACATAAATGTTAGCAGCTTGCCAAGTTCGGCAAGAAACTTCTGTTTGTTGATAACAGTCACCTCCGTTATTCTGCAAACAATCAAGGTTATTATATTATTCCATAGGGTAATCGTCAAGCTTAATCCTTTTTCCGCCCCTTTTTTGCCTTGAGCGCGCGTCGCTGCCGCTTTTTTGTGATTGACATTGGCCGAGCAAAATTATAAAATTAATTTCTGCGGCACAGGCCGCCAAATAACGCGGGGGCAAGGGCCCCGGCGCATAGGAAGGAATTCATTATATGGCAAAAGATAAAAAAGTTGAGCAGATCACCGATATGGAGGTAGATTTTGCCCAGTGGTTCACCGACATCTGCACCAAGGCAGAACTGGTTGACTATTCCGGCATCAAGGGCCTCTTCATCCTGCGCCCCTATGGCTATGCCATTTGGGAAAACATTCAGCAGGTGCTGGACGGCATGTTCAAGCGCGATGGACACAGCAATGTTTCCATGCCTATGCTGATCCCCGAAAGTCTGCTTCAGAAAGAAAAGGACCATGTTGAAGGTTTTGCACCTGAGTGCGCATGGGTCACCGTTGGCGGCAGCGAAGAGCTCCCCGAGCGTCTGTGCATCCGCCCCACTTCCGAAACCCTGTTCTGCGACCACTGGAGCCACACCGTGCACTCCTGGCGCGACCTGCCCATGCTGTATAACCAGTGGTGCTCCGTTCTTCGCTGGGAAAAGACCACCCGCCCGTTCCTGCGCGGCCGTGAGTTCCTGTGGCAGGAAGGCCACACTCTGCACGCAACCGAAGAAGAAGCCCGCAAGGAAACTCTGCAGCAGCTGGAAGTTTACGCCGATGTTTGCGAAAACTACCTTGCAATGCCTGTGATCCGCGGCAACAAAACCGACAAGGAAAAGTTTGCCGGTGCCGAAAACACCTACACCATTGAATGCATGATGCACGACCGCAAGGCTCTGCAGTCCGCCACCAGCCATTACTTTGGCGACGGTTTTGCCCGCCAGTTCGACATCACCTTCACCGACAAGGACAACAAGCAGAAGTATCCGTTCCAGACCAGCTGGGGTATGTCCACCCGTATCATCGGCGGTATCATCATGACCCACGGCGACAACAACGGTCTGGTCCTGCCTCCGCGCATCGCTCCCATCCAGGTCGTCGTGGTTCCTGTTGCACAGCACAAGCCCGGCGTTCTGGACAAGGCAAACGAGCTGT
>JAKSSN010000077.1 GCA_024403095.1 Oscillospiraceae bacterium | reverse complement strand
TATGAGGGAGAGGAAAATCTGCGCCTTCAGCTGGCACAGGAGCCGGAGGTTTACCGCCTGCTGTGCGGGGCCTGCATCGAGCTTGCCTGGTGTTATCTGCGCCAGAGTCCGTCCTATGAGCTGCGCTGCTTTCAGCTGACGGCGGAACTGCTTACACTGCTTCATACCCGCCTGCCCTGGCAGACTTTGGCAGCGGAGGATTATGCCAATATAAAGCAGAGGGCAAACCGCCTGCAGAGCATCACGGACTATATTGACCAGAACTGCCAGCGAAAACTGCTGCTGGCGGAGATCGCCCAGCGGGAGGACCTTTCGCTTACTTATCTTTCGCACTTTTTTAAAGATAATCTGGGCATGACTTTTCAGGACTATCTCAACCGCAAACGCCTGGAATATGCCTGCCAGCTGCTGTTCGAGAGCGACCGCAAGATCCTGGATATTGCACTGAGCAGCGGATTCAGCGATGTGCGATATTTTAACGAGGCCTTTCGGGCACGTTATGGCTGCACGCCCAAGGAATGGCGCAAGGGGGGCGCAGTGGAGTCTGCCCGCCTGCAGGAACTGAACCACAGCACCCAACGAATCTGCAGCGAGCAGGAAGCGCTGCAGATCCTGGAACCGATGCACCGCGGGGTGCGGGAAGAAATGAAACAGTATACACTTCAGCAGCTGATGAGCTGATGAAAAACAGGAGGAAGAAATGGAACTGAAACTTGGCGAAGTGTTCGGCAGCGGCATGGTGCTGCAGCGGGAGACACCGGTGGCGGTGTGGGGCACAGCCCTGCCCGGCAGCAAGGTGGAAGTAAGCCTGCAGAACCAGAACGTGAGCTGCACGGCAGGGGACGACGGAACCTGGAGCCTGATGCTGGCACCGCTGCACACCGCGTATAACCAGCGCATGCAGGTGCGCTGCGGCGAGGAAGAGTTGGTGCTGGAGGATGTTCTGGTGGGCGAGGTGTGGATCGCAGGCGGCCAGAGCAACATGGAATTCTTCCTGCGCTATGATAAGGACCGGGACGAAGTGCTGAAAAATTGCACCAACCCCGACATCCGCTTTTTCGATTACCCCGAGATCGCAAACGAGGCTCTGCGCTACGGGCAGGACTATTCCCGCTTTGGCTTCTGGCGGCCCTGCACACCGGAGCACGTGGATTACTATTCTGCCGTTGCCTATTATTTTGCAAGCCAGCTGCAGAAAAAGCTGAAGGTGCCGGTGGGCATCATCGGCTGCAACTGCGGCGGAACCCGCAGCATGTGCTGGATGGACGAGGAGACCCTTGCTCAGTGCGGCCCGGAATGGATGGCCCAGTATAAGGGGGGGCTTGCCGCCATCCCCGACCTGGAGGCAGCGGAGCAGCGATACATGAACGGACCCATGGCAGATAAATCCGATCCGTTTCATCATCCCTTCCAGGACCCTATGTTCCGCGGCCCGGCCGAGGAAGAACTGGCAGAGATCTTCCGGCAGATGGATGCGGCCGGCGGGCAGGTGGTCGGCCCCTGGCATGAGTGGCGCCCCTGCGGCCTTTACCACACCATGCTGGAGCACATTATGCCCTATACGGCACGCGGTGTGATCTGGTACCAGGGCGAGAGTGACGAGATCATCCCCCACAAATACCGCGACATGATGGAGGGGCTGATCTGCCTGTGGCGCAGAAAATGGAACGCGGAACTGCCCTTCCTTATGGTGCAGCTGGCGCCCTACGGCATGGGCGAGGCATACCCTGCTTTGCGGGATCAGCAGCAGCTGGTGTGCGAAACGGTGAAGAATGTATGGCTTGCCTCGTCTTCGGATGTGGGGCATGCGTTTGATGTGCACCCCAAGGAGAAACGCCCCATCGGAAACCGCCTGGCAGCCCTTGCTCTGGGCCATGTGTACAAGGAAGCCGGCCTTGTGCTGTGCGACGCCCCCACGGCGGACCGGAACCGAGCCAGCTGGCGCGGCTGCAAGGTTACCGTGCCCATGCAGGGCAGCATGGGCGGCCTTAGAGTGAACGGCAGCGGCGTGAACGGCCTGAAGGTGCTGTGCGATGGGCAGGAAACGGCCTGCGAAGCGGCAGCGGAAGGCGAAACGCTTGTGATCCGCCTGCCGGAAGGGCTGGCGGCACATACCGTTACCGTGAAGTTCTGCCGCACGCCGTATTACTGCTGCAATCTGGTGAACATGGCCGGCACGGCAGCACTGCCCTTTGAGATCTGCTTCACCGAGCAGACCCGCGAAGCGGCGCTGCCGGTATTCAGCGGTTTTAACGTTGTGATGTGAGCCGGAGCAGCGCGAGACCGGAACTGCATAATAAGTTAACATAAAAATAATAACAGCTGTTCTCTGCAGATAAGTTTTGCAGGGAACAGCTGTTATTTTATATATAATCAGGTTTACATAAAGACATTCATGCAAAAGGACAGTATGGAAACATTCGGCAAAAAACCAAGCCTGCGGCCGGGGTGCCGCGCTGCTTATCTGGCCCTTTTATAGCCCTTGTAGCGGTTGGCGGCAAGGTATTTTACCAGCTTCAGCAGGCCAAGGGGGATGAGCGCCAGAGGAATAAAGGGCAGCAAGATGAACAGCATAAGAGGATCGAACTTTACGTTGATCCGTTCATCTGCATCCGCCGCGGCCGTGTTGAAGGCGTGGGTGAAGGCCTGGGCAACGCTGATCTCAGGGTCATCCAACTCCATCTGCAGGCACAGGTTAAAGCCGCTTTTTACCGAGTCGGTGATCAGGTCGTCTGTCTCATCGCCCTGCATGCCTTCAAAGCGCCAGCCGCTGCCGGGCCCCTTGTCTGGCCGGCTGTATACGATCAGCCAGTGGTATTCGTCGCTGAAGGAATCTACATACAGGTCATAGGCATAGTTCTCCAAAAAAGAATACTGGTCCTGCCAATCCTGGTCAAACACTGTGACCACAGCCGGGGTGATGCCGGTAAGGTCCTGGAAGTGCTGCAGGGACTGCATCAGTTCCCCGGTATTGTCCAGCACATCGGCCCGGTCTTCGATGCGGATCTGGCGGTCGTATTCAGCGGTGATCTTATGCTCGGGGATGCAGGACATAACTATGGCAATGACAAGAATACCAAAGATGATGGCCACTCCCCACAAAAACAAAGTGGTAAGGGTCTCCATCAGGGACACGCCGGCGCCGCCGGTGTAAGTGGAGGGGTCGCGGTCGGCATAGATGACCTGTGTCACGTTGTTGCGCGTGCGCACATATTTGCGAGCCCCGGTAAAGGCAGTGCGGCTGACCTTAGGCGCGCCGCTGTGGGAAGAGGCGCTGTGGCGGCTGGGGCCGGAAGAACTGTAGCTGCTGCTGGAATGACTGCTGGAAGAAGAGCGGCTGGGTCCGCTGGAATAACTGCTGGAATGGCTGCTGGAGGAGTGACTGGAGTAACTGCTGGAGCTCCCGCCCCCGGAAGAATGCGGCATAAAAGATCAACTCCCTGAAATAAGTTAACATAAAAAATATAGTTTAAGAAAATATGCTAAAAGAAACGCAAAAGCGAAATAAAAAGGTTTACATAAATAATAAAACCGACAGTCTGGGCTGCGTGGGTTTTTACGCGGCCGCTGCCTGCCAAAACCAGTTTAACGCGGCAAAGCGGCTTTGTCCAGCGGAGGAACAAAAACAGAGCCTGCGGCGGGCAGGCTCTGCAGAATGGTTTATTTAAAGGGGTGGCGCTCCGCCGGGCGGATGATGCTGCCTTCCAGCACCAGTTCGCCGGAGGTGACCAGCTCCAGCAGGCGTTTGCGGCAGGTGTGCTGCCAGCCATGGTCGGAAAGGAGGTCCGGTTTGGTGATGCCAAGGCGGGGCATGAACTGCATCACATAATCCTCCAGTTCGCCGGGCCCGGTGACCAGATTCAGGCAAAAATCATAAAGGTCCAGTTCCTTCTGGATGTTGGCACGGATCACATCGGCAATTTCGCTGTGGGGCACCACAGCGTTGTGGGAAAAGCAGTAATAATCGTAGTCGCTGGTGCCGATCTGCGCCATGGTGTAAACCGCCTGGTCGATATCTTCCAGGTAGGGCAGCTTGGAGATGGCCAGCTGGTTCAGCGAAAGGGCGGCATCGCCCAGGTGGCACACGCGGTCCGGCGTTACAATGGCATGGTGGCCGGGCGTATGGCCGGGGGTGAGGAAGGTGGGAAAATCAAAACCGTCCACCTGAACGGTGGCGTTATCCGGCAGGTAGGTATAAAGCCCGGGTTCAGGCTTCCAGCCGGTGATGGCCTTGTCGAAATCGCTTTGGGCAACATATACCGGGCAGCCATAGATATCGTGCAGGCGCTGGTTATTAAAGATGTGGTCCCAGTGCAGGTGGGAGGAGATGACGGCGCGCACCGTGATGTGGTTATCCTCCAGCCACTGGAACATGGCGGGGCTGTAGAACACGCCGCTGTCGATGATCACGGCGCCGTTGTTTGGCAGGCGGTACATAAGGATGCGGGATTCAAAGCCGGCAGCGGAAAGCACCGTGGTATAGGTGTTGCCGGTTACCAGTTCAAAGCCGGTGAAATCAGAATGGTAATTGTTCATCCAGCTGCGGTCTTTTGCCATTGCCGTGCTCCTTTCCTGCAGAATCCGGCAGAAGAAACTGCCGGTGCCAATTTGATGTCACTATTGATTATAGCACAAAAAACGAAGAGACAATAAGGTGATTCCTACGATATTTTTCGCCAAGTCTGCGGCTGAATGTGGTCAAACTGAACAGTGAGCAGGCAGAAACAAAAATCCCTGCACAGGCAAGCACCTGTGCAGGGAAAGGATGAGGGAGGGCTGCTTCGCTCAGCCCTCGCAGTATTCGCCGTATTCGCAGCCGATGTGATCGGCATCCACCGTATCGATCAGCTGCCACTGGTTGTGGTGCATGCGGTAGAGCGAGACCGTACCGGTGCCGGTGCCGCCGTTCCACAGGCGGTTGTGCTTCTTTTCGCCGTTGGGAGCCTCGTAGTTCACCAGCAGCATATCCTGTTTGGGGCAGGTGACATCTGTGACCATTTTGTGCAGGGGAGTTTCCTGCTCCACGTGCCATACGATGCAGTCATCGGTCTCGCTGCAGTTGAACTGGGTGCGGGTAAGAGTCCAGACTTTGGAAAAGTTGAATTCATAGTCGGTGCCTTCGTAGGTGAACTGGCTGAGCAGCTTGCGCTCCAAAGCCAGGGGACCGATCTTGGGCCGCCCGCCCCCAATATTAAAGGCACTGTTGGGCAGCTCCTCGCCGGTGCTGCGGCTGACCAGATGGTTGGAGCTGAGCCAGACCCAGGGACTGGTGAAATCGTGGCCCCAGTTTTTATCGGCGTAGCCATAGCAGTTTTCGGGCTTTACCAGGTAGCGGCGGCCGTTATATACCACTTCGCCGCTGTAAAAGGTCTTCATGCCCTCGGCATGCCAGAACATCTCAAAGGCATCGCTGTCGCGCAGGGGGCGGCTGGCACCGTAGCCCACATTAAAAGCGATGCGCTTATCGATGACCAGGTCCCAGCTCATGCTGCCGCTGCCGCACATCCACTCGGGGTGAGCAAGGGCATCTTCTGCCGAAACGGAAACCGAACCGCGGGTGCCGGTCTCGTCCAGAAAACAGTCGCCGGCATGGATATAAAACGGGGTGCGGTCGCGCACGGCCACTTCGTTCCAGCCAAAGAAACGGTGCAGCTGGGCTTTGTCCCTGCCCCAGCTGCCGGCCTTTACCATAAGGTAGCTGGGCCGGTTCCGGCTTCCGTCGGCATTCGGCAGCTGGCCAAACACCGGCTGTGCGCCGCCCAGCAGGGGATTGCAGGTGAAAAATTCAATGAAGAAGGCGCGCTCTTCGCCCGTTTCGGCATCGCGGCCGGTGAAGGAGTGCCACCACCAGTCGTATCCGTCATCGGCCAGGGGCCCTTTCAGCATAAATGCATTTCTTGTAATATCGCTGGTGTTGCTCATTTCGGCTGCCTCCCGGAAATCATTTTAGATAATTAATTATAGCATATCCGGGCACCAGTTCCAACAGCAACAACTGGAAAGATGGTAAAAAAAGGAGCGGCCGCTGCTGCGGCCACTCCTTTGGGGGTCAGTTGAGAATATATTTTTTCAGCTCGGTCTTGAATTCGCGGATGCGGTCTTCAGCGATCTGCTTTACGGTAACGCCCTTCAGGCTTTCCACAAAGCCAAGCTCCTGGCGGTAGAGCCACTGGCACTCGTCGGCAGGCAGACCCTGGTAATGGCAGGAGGCCACCCAGTCCTCGTAGCTGATGGGCAGGGAATGGCCCAGCTTTTCTTCCAGCAGAGCCTGAAAATCGATAACGTCGGCGCGCTCCAGCAGGCCTTCCCAGAATTCCAGCACTTCCTGGATGTGCTCCTGAATCTCGTAACGGCGGGCACCGCCATCGTAGATGGTGCACTTTTCAAACAGGGGATCGCGCATGGAAAGGGTCTGGCGGCGGAAGGCAGGGGCAACGATGCCGTCCTTCCAGTAAAAATCGATAAGGGCGCGGTTGATGCCGGAAACACCCTTGTCGCCCGGCTCGTAGCAGTTGAAGATGCCCTCGTAATAAACGGTGATGAAGCCCTCGAAGTTGGGCCAGAATTCGCGGATCTCAGCCGTGAACTTTTCCAGCAGCTCCACGCCGCGCCAGCCGCCAATGGTGAAGAACAGAATGTTGCGCAGCTCGGCATTGTTGGCCCGGTAGTGCTCGATCACGCTTCTGAGACAGTAGATCATGGTTTCGCCGGAGGCGATAATGTCGCCGATCATCAGGGTGCTGCCGGGAACTACGGTGAGCTTGGAGTACTTAACGGCAAGGCCGTTCATGCTGCCGTCCTCGGCAAACACACGCTCGCAGGACATAAAGCTGATGTCGTGCACACGGATGTGCTCGCGGTAGCAGCTTTCCTCCAGGGGATAGTTCAGCGCACCGCGCAGGATCGAGAGAATGTTGGCGGTGGTGATGCTCTTCTTTTCCTTCAGGAAATACATCATCTGGGAAGTGGCATTGATCAGGCTCTTGTACACTTCATAGCCCACGATCTCCGGACGGTTCATCAGCTTGCGGGTCTCGGCCTCGGAAACCACATAGTATTCGTTCAGGAATTCTTTGCCGGTTACGCGGTAGCAGTCAACGCCCTGGTCGCAAAATTCCGGGGTGATGGTAACCTGGTTCCAGTTCTTGATCATGCTTCTGTCTCCTCTCAATCTCTCTGGGGGCTGCCCCATGTCTATCCTTGCTAGTATACCATAGGAAATGCCGGGGTAAATAGAAAAAGTTGCCAAAATGCGCAGAAATTTTTTAATTTGGCTCCGGGCAAAGGAAACGCCGGCGGCTTCGGGGCAAAGGCGGAATCTGGGAAAACAGAAACAGAGTCAGGATATCGTCTCCTGACTCTGTTTTTATGTTATTGAGGATCCAGTCCCCAGGCGGCAGCGGTCTCGGGGCTGAGCTTTTCCAGCGAATCGATTACCACCACACAGCCGGACTGCACCAGCTGCATCACGCGGCGCATCTCCTCGTGGGGGATGGCCACACAGCCGCCGGTGTAGGGCTTGACGGGACCAAGACAATGCAGAAAGATGGCAGAACCGGCGCCGAACACGCCCTCTTCATTATAGCTGATGTTCAGGCAATACTGGTAGTGCACAAAATAATCGGTAAGGTGCTCGCTGTTGGCGGTATCAAGGTCGGGCATGTCTGGCAGGTGCACCATCACGTTGTAGCAGCGCGGGTCGC
>JAKSSN010000076.1 GCA_024403095.1 Oscillospiraceae bacterium | reverse complement strand
ACCGACCTGAAGGATGCCCATTACTACTGCGGCCAGATCATGAATGCCGACGACATGTTCCATTCTCCCGCCGGCGAATCCGCCTATGTTCTTACCGGTTTCCTTTCCGATTCCACCAAGCCCTACTTTTACGACGGCAAGGTGCATTTCTCTCCCGGCCATTTTTCCTGCGCCAGCAAGCGCGTGGAGGAATACCTGCATGCTAAAACTGCACTGGCCTGCGTGACTGCCCCCGATGAAAACGGCTATGTTTCCTTTGGCAGCAGCGCCGACTACATGGCAGCCAGCATCCACAACGCCGACCTGAAGATCGCCGAGATCAATCCCGCTCTTCCCTTTATTTACGGCACCAACGTGATGCACATCAGCGAGTTCGACGTGATCGTGGAAGGCGAGCCCCTGCCCCTGAAGGACACCGTGATCGATGCCGACCCCGCCAACGAAAAATACCGCGCCATCGGTGCCGCCCTCTCTGAGCTGATCGAAGACGAATCCACCATCGAGATCGGTATCGGCCGCCTTTCTTCCAGCGCCATGCTGTATCTGGAGGGCGTAAAGGACCTGGGCATTCACACCGAGATCTTCGGCAACGCCATGATGGACCTGATCGAAAAGGGCATTGTTACCAACCGCAAAAAGAGCATGAACCAGGGCATCAGCATCTGCTGCCAGGTAGTGGGCGACAGCAAGCTGTATGAGTATGCTTCTCACAACCCCGCCATTAACATGATGCCCAGCACCTATGCGCTGAACCCCGGCATCATTGCCCAGCAGAAAAAGATGATCGCCGTGAACAACGCCATCAACGTTGACCTGCTTGGCCAGGTGAACGCCGAAAGCCTGAAGGGCCGCCAGTACGGCGGTATGGGCGGCATTGGCGACTTCAGCAAGGGCGCCACTCTTTGCCCCAACGGCAAGAGCATTATTGTGCTGGAATCCACCACCAAGGGCGACAAGGTCAGCAAGATCTGCCCCTTCTTCGAGCCGGGCACTCCCGTTTCCATTCCCAGAACCGATGTGGAATATGTGGTTACTGAGTACGGCATTGCAAAGCTGGCCGGCGCCAGCATCGACCAGAAGGCCAAGGAACTCATCAAGGTGGCTCACCCCAAGTTCCGCGACGAACTGACCGAGCAGGCAAAGATGCTGCACCTGTTCTAATGTGAATAAAGTTTAAATTGTATTCACCGGGCCCGCTCAGCGGGCCCGGTGAACTTGTTTCGGGCAGAACGGCTGTGGTATAATACAAAGAAAAAAGGCAGGAGGAACTGCAAATGTATTACGGATATGGAATCGGCGGTGCCGGCTACTACCTGGCAGCTCTGGCACTTATGGTGCTGAGCATGGTGGTCTCGGGCATGGTAAAGGGAAGGTACAACCGCTACCGCGGCGTTGCCGCCACTTATACCGGCGCGCAGGCGGCAGAGCGCATCCTGCGGGCAAACGGCCTTACGGATGTTGAGATCCGCCCCGTCAGCGGCACGCTTACCGATAATTACAACCCCATGAACCGCACCCTGAACCTTTCGGACGATGTTTATAACAGCAATTCCGTTTCTGCGGTTTGCGTGGCCGCCCATGAATGCGGGCACGCCATTCAGCACGCGCAGAATTACTTTCCGCTTATGATCCGCAAGAGCATCGTTCCGGTTGCCAATGTGTGCTCCAGCATCTCGTATGTGCTGATCCTGCTGGGCATGTTCCTGCAGAGCTTTGGTTTTCTGATCGACCTTGGGGTGATCCTGTTCTCGGTGGTTGTGCTTGTGCACATTGTAACGCTGCCGGTGGAGCTGAACGCTTCGCGCCGCGCTCTGGCGCAGGTGCGGGACCTGGGCATCATTCGCGACGATGACGACCTGGCCAAAGGCCGTAAGGTGCTTACGGCTGCGGCCTGCACCTATTTTGTTTCGCTGCTCAGCGCGCTTGTGCAGCTGCTGCGCCTGGTGAACATTGCACGCCGCAGAAAGTAAGGCAGGGGGAGCGCAGGCAATACTGCCCGATGCATAGAATATTCCAACGGAATGATCAAGAAAAAAAGCACCCGGCTTTTATGAAACAGCCAGGTGCTTTTCCTGTTTTCAGATGTCTCTTGCCAGGGTAACCACGGTGTGCTTGCCCTGCTGCTTTTCTTCGCCGGTGGCGGCGAATCCCTGCCCCTGCCAGAAGGTAAGGGCTTCGGGCTGCTCTTTGATGCAGCCAAGGGAGAGGTAATCATAGCCCCAGCCGTGCAGAGCGGCGCGCACGTCGGCAAAGATCTGCGAGCCGATGCCCTGGCCCTGCAGCTCTCCGTCCACCATGAACCAGCCGATGAAGGCATCGTCGTTCTGCGGGTAGCCGGCGATCAGGTCCATCACAGCCACCAGCTGCTCGGCCTTGTAAAAGCCCACAAAGAATTTCTGCTGGCTGCCGGCGCCTGCGGGCAGCTGGGTGATCACTTCGGTGAGGCTTTCGCGGGTGGGGTGCTCGTTCAGGCGGCGGTAATAGCGGCGGTTGGATTTGCACAAGCGGTATACATCGCTGATCTCCGATTCCGTGATGCGGCGCACCTCATAATCCGTAGCCAGGGCCTGCAGGTCCGGCTCGTCGCGGGTGTTTTCGGCATTGATGGCCTGGCGGAACTGCGTTTCATACAGCATGCGGTAGGTGCCGCCCAGGGCAAGCAGCTCTTCGTGAGTGCCCTGCTCGGCAATCACGCCGTCTTTTACCACAAGAATGCTGTCGGCCTTCAGAATGGTGGAAAGGCGGTGAGCGATCACGATGCTGGTCCGGCCGCGCATCATGGCTTCCAGCGCATCCTGAATCGCGTTTTCGGAGATGGAGTCCAGCGCGCTGGTGGCCTCGTCCAGGATCAGGATCTTGGGGTCCTTCAGGATCACGCGGGCAATGCTGATGCGCTGCTTTTCGCCGCCGGAAAGCTTCAGGCCGCGGTTGCCCACTTCGGTCAGGTAACCCTTGGGCTGGCGGGAAATGAAATCATGAATGTTGGCGATGCGGCAGGCGGCTTCGATCTCCTCCATGGTGGCATCTTCTTTGGCATAGCGCAGGTTATCCAGAATGGTGCCGTTGAACAGGTAGCTCTCCTGCGTTACCACACCGATGCACTGCCGCAGATAGGGCAGGTCGAAATCCCGCACATCGGTGCCGGCAATGGAAACACTGCCGCCCAGCACATCGTAAAGGCGGGGAATCAGATTCACTACGGTGCTCTTGCCGCTGCCGGAGGGGCCAACAATGGCATACATCTTGCCGCCGGGCACCGTGAAGTTCACATCCGTGAGCAGGGGCTTTTCTGCATCGTAGCTGAAGCTGACGTGCTTGTATTCAATGGGCTGCATCTGCACATCCGGCTTTGCGCCGTTGGCAGGCGACACGATGGTGTTCTCCCGGTCGAAGTAATCGAAAATGCGGGTGAACAGGGCAAGGGAACGGGTGAAATCCACCTGAATGTTCATCAGCGATTCCACCGGGCGGTACAGGCGGTTGATCAGGGCAACAATGGCCGTGATGGTGCCAACGGAAAGCGAGGGATCCCAGCGGTTGATGATCAGCAGGCCACCCACAAAATAGATCAGCAGGGGGCCGATCTGGCTGAACATGCCCATGACCACGCCAAACCATTTGCCGCTGCGGCGCTCCTTGAGCGCCAGCGCCGTGGCCTGCTCGTTAATGGCAGTGAATTTTTCATATTCTTTTTCTTCCCGGGTGAACACCTTAACCAGCATCGATCCGCTGACGGAGAGCGTTTCGTTGATCACCTGGTTCATCTCGTCGTTTTTCTCCTGGCTGGCTGAGGCAAGCTCCCAGCGCTTTTTGCCGGCCGAACGGGTGGGCAGGATCAGCAGAGGAATAATGGCAATGCCAACCAGTGCAAGCTGCCAGTTCATGCCAAGCAAAGCCACCAGCGTGGTGATCACCGTGGCCAGGTTGCTTACGATGCTGCTGAGCGTGCCGCTGATCACGGTGCTCACGCCGCTGATATCTGTGTTCATGCGGGTGATGATATCGCCCTGTTTTTCCGAGGTGAAAAACGAATGAGGCATGTACTGCAGGTGGCGGTACATCTGGTTTTTCATATCAAAGATGATGCGCTGGCTGATCCAGGCATTGATGTAGCTTTCCAGCACGCCGATCACCTGGCTGATGGCCAGGGTGCAGAAGGCGGTGATCAGAAGGCGGATCAGCAGGGCAAGGTCCTTGCCCACCAGCGCCTGGTCCACAATGCGCCCCGTGATGATGGAGGGGAACAGACCAACGGTGGCAGAGAGCAGAATGGAAATAAAAACAAACAGAAACTGCAGCCAGTAGGGCCTGAGGTACGATAAGATGCGCACCAGCAGCTCTTTTGTTACCTTTGGCATGTTCTTCTTTTCTTCTTCGGTTAAAAAGCCCTTTGGGCCCAGTGAGTTGCGTCCGCCAGCCATAGAACCAGCCTCCCTATAAACTATTTTGCATATTATACAGCAGAAAAGATAAATTGACACTGAAATTTTGAGCAAAGCCGTGCGCTGGAACAAAAAATATGCTATACTGCATAGGTGAATCATCAGGCTAACTTTGCTGAATTTTGAACGGAGGAAAACGCAATGGAAAACGAAGTGCTGAAAACCTTAAAGAGCCGCTTCAGCGCACGCAGATATTTGAACACGCCGGTGGAGAAGGAAAAGCTGGATGCCATTCTTGAGGCAGCCACCTACACCGCAAGCGGCCACAACCGCCAGGGCTGGCACTTTACGGTGGTCGCTTCGGATGAAGGAAAGAAGGAGCTTCTCTCCGCCGTTGGTCCCGAACCCGAAATGTTTAAAAAGCTGGCACCTAAAGGCGCGACCTGGCCGTTCCCCAACGATTTCTTTGGTGCCCCGGTGGTGATCATGGTCTCCTATGACCCCACAGCGCCCTGGGCAGACTGCGGCGCTTATATGGCAGCCGGCAATATCATGACGGCGGCCGCATCCCTGGGCCTTGCCACCTGCGCACTCACGGTGTTTTCGCAGGATGTGTTTAAAACCGGGGAGACCGCAAAGCTGAAAGCCAAGTTTATTCCGGAAGGTTACCAGCTGTATCTCACCCTGGTGCTGGGTTACCCGGAAAAGGTTCCCGTAAAGCCCCTGCCGCGCCGGGAAGACGTGGTAAGCTGGCTGTAAGCGGCAAAGCTTTTATAAATGCAGAATAAAAATAACAAGGACAGCCTGGCTGCCCTTGTTATTTTTTATTAAGAAGGAGGAAGAAAACAATCAGATCTCATTGCCGGGGAACTGGGGAATGCCGTTAAAGCCGGCCTGCAGCTCCTCGTCGGTGGGGATATGGTCCGTCATGGAACCATCGTGGAACTTTTCATAAGCAACCATGTCGAAGTAGCCGGTGCCGGTGAGGCCGAAGAGGATGGTCTTTTCTTCGCCGCTTTCCTTGCACTTGAGTGCCTCGTTGATGGCGCCCAGGATGGCGTGGGAGCTTTCGGGTGCGGGGAGGATGCCTTCGGTGCGGGCAAACTTTTCAGCTGCTTCAAATACAGCAGTCTGTTCAACGGAAGTGGCTTCCATGTAACCATCGTGATACAGCTGGGAAAGGATGGTGCTCATGCCGTGGAAGCGGAGGCCGCCTGCGTGGTTGGGGGAAGGAATAAATCCGCTGCCCAGGGTGTACATTTTTGCCAGGGGGCAGATCATGCCGGTATCGCAGAAGTCATAAGCAAATTTGCCGCGGGTGAAGCTGGGGCAGGAAGCAGGCTCAACTGCAATGATGCGGTAATCCTTTTCGCCGCGGAGCTTTTCGCCCATAAAGGGAGCGATCAGGCCGCCCAGGTTGGAGCCGCCGCCGGCGCAGCCGATGATGATATCCGGCTTGATGCCGTATTTATCCAGTGCAGCCTTTGCTTCCAGGCCGATCACGGACTGGTGCAGCAGGACCTGGTTCAGCACGCTGCCCAGTACATAACGGTAACCCTCGTTCTTCACGGCAACTTCAACTGCCTCGGAAATGGCGCAGCCCAGAGAACCGGTGGTGCCGGGGTGCTCGGCAAGGATCTTGCGGCCGACCTCAGTATCCATGGAGGGGGAAGGAGTTACGGAAGCGCCATAGGTACGCATGACCTCGCGGCGGAAGGGCTTCTGCTCGTAGGAGACCTTTACCATAAACACCTTGCAGTCCAGGTTAAAGTAAGCACATGCCATGGAAAGAGCAGTGCCCCACTGGCCGGCGCCGGTCTCGGTGGTAACACCCTTCAGGCCCTGCTTCTTGGCGTAGTAGGCCTGAGCCAGTGCGGAGTTCAGCTTGTGGCTGCCGGAGGTGTTGTTGCCTTCAAACTTGTAGTAGATCTTGGCGGGGGTTCCCAGTGCCTTTTCCAGGTTGTAGGCACGCATCACGGGGGAGGGACGGTAGGTCTTGTAGTATTCGCGGATCTCGTCGGGAATATCGAAATAAGGGGTGTCGTTATCCAGCTCCTGGGCTACCAGTTCTTCGCAGAAGATGGGGGTGAGCTCTTCGGCCTTGAGGGGCTGAAGGGTGCCGGGGTTCAGCAGGGGAGCCGGTTTTACTTTCATATCAGCGCGGAGATTGTACCACTGCTTCGGCATCTCCTCTTCGGTGAGGTATATTTTGTGAGGAATCTGGTTGGTAGTGGCTGCCATGGTGATAATCTCCTTTGATTTGTTTTTTAATTATTCATTCTGTTCTGCAGCTGTTTCTCAACTGCTGGGCTGATTCTAAGGCTTGTTATTTCAAAAATCCAATGATCTAATCATGCGTTGTAATAAGCAAAACTTATGACAAACAGGAGAGGAAACCTGAGCTATGCACCTGAGACAGCTGGAATATTTTGTGGCCTGTGCCGAGCTTTTAAACTTTACCCGCGCTGCTGAGCGCTGTTTTATAACCCAAACCGCCATGACGCAGCAGATCCGTTCGCTGGAGAATACACTGGGCGTAAGCCTGTTTTACCGGAATAAGCACCGCGTGGAGCTCACCCGCTCCGGGGCGCTGTTTTACAGCGAGGCAAAAGAGATCCTGCGACGCAGCGAGGCGGCGATCCGCCTGGCGCAAACCGCCGAGGACTTTACGGAGGGCCACCTGGCCGTGGGCTTTATTAAGGGCTATGGACACAGCGACCTTGCCAAAGCGCTGCGCCTGATGTATGAAACGCATCCCGGCGTGCGCATCGAACTGGTGCGGGAAAACGAGGCAGGGCTGCTGCAGATGCTGCAGCGGCAGGAGCTGGACCTTATTTTTTCCGTTACCCCTTACGCCAGTGACCTAACCAATGTGGAACGTCTGCTGCTGCGGGAATACCCCCTTGTGGTAGTTATGGCGGCGGGGCACCCGATGGCCGAAAAACCTTACCTGACCTACCAGGACCTGAAGGAGGAGCGCTTCCTGCTGATGGAGCCCCACGCCCGCGCCAGCGCTGAGACCGAGGAAGCCCGCATTATTCTGGAACGCGGAGGCTACCTGCCCAATGTGGTGCAGATGGAGGGCGAACCGGAAACCCTGCTGCTGCAGGCGGCCTACGGCGCCGGCATCAGTATTCTGCCGGAATATGTGATCCACCACACCTACACGCGGGAGGATCTGCGCATCGTGCCCCTGGTAAAAGGAGACCATACCGCAGAGACCCTGGATTTTGAAGCCCTGTGGCGCACGGACGGCGATAACCCCGCCCTTGCCTATTTTTTGGATATCGTCCGGGGCCTGTAAGCCTGATTCTGCAGCCCATCCCGCCGGTGCAGAACTTGCTGCGCCGGGAAAAGCCGTGCGGCGGCTAATTCCATATTTTCGTGGAATCAGAAAATAACCCACGAAATTGTGGAGCAGAGATGCAACCACATTGGTTACGATCCTGTTCCATTTTTTCGT
>JAKSSN010000075.1 GCA_024403095.1 Oscillospiraceae bacterium | reverse complement strand
CCAGAATTTCATTTGCGGACTCCACAAATTTGCTCACATCTGCCTCGTGGAGGATATACATACCCAAAACCGTGGACAGTTTCAAGCCGCCATTCACAATGTCTGCAAAGCGTTTGGTAGTGTACCACTGATAGTAGGCGAGAATCCAGCCAGCCCAGTATTCTCTGCCTTTGAAGCTTGGATAGGACTTCTCAACCGGTGTGTGCTGCACATTGCTTTCCCGCAGTACCGCTTCTGCAAGTTCGGCGCCGGACATACCAACTACATATTTGGGATTTCCGTTTCCAAATTTTTCTGCAATTCCGGAAGACAGAAAGTAGCTGAAGAACTGATCCGGTGCATAGCCGCAATCGCACAAGGCATACTCCACCATATCGCCCAGATTCTGCATGGCATCATCCAAGTATGACTCGTTGTAAGCGTGGATCATCGTTTTTCCAGCCTCCTCTGATAATATCCAGCACATAGGTGTCCGTTAAAATCGAACCGCGACCCCGTTCCTTGCGAAACTCCTCCCGTGCTGCTGTATCTCTTGCCTGCTTTTTCGGGTAATAAATCTCTTTCGGTGCGGGGATTGCTTCTTCAAATGTGAAGGACTGAAATGCCTTCTCTGAAATCGCAACGACCTGCTCTCCCAGTTTGCCCAAAACCATAGCTTTCTCCAGCTGCGGCAGAGAAATGGTGTTGTTCAAGAATGCCGAAGCAAAGGAAAAATAGGAATCATCTGCACGGTAGCCTTTGATCACATCGTATTGCTTGTAATCGATAGCGAAGTTGTCCAAAATGTAGTTTTTGGCCTGCTGAGCAATGTCACCTCCGATACGGAAAGTACGGTTTTCAAGCAGTACTGCCAGCCAGTTCAAAATGTGATATTCCCCGCCGGTCAGACTGAGCACGGACAGCCCCTGCATATCCACTTCATATTTGTTGGCATAGCCATCTGTTGCGACGGAGCAGGCCCATTCTTTTGCAAGCTCCGGCGATTCGGTGCAATAGAAGCCAAGACCGTAATCGTTCTTCGGATTGCCAAAACCAAATTGCGGCTGCTCGATCACCTTGGGCGAGCCATGGTACAGAATTAGTTTGCTCATTTTTGATCTCCTTATATCGCTATAGCGATAGTTTATCTTATTGTATCGTTGAAACGATAGCTTGTCAATACTGGATGTTAGGAGGTTATCTCCATTTTTTCGTGGGTTAATATTTTTTCCTGCAAAAATATGGTGTTTTGAGGGGGGCGATAATCACCTAAAATCAAAAAAGATATCGCCGCCAGTATATTTGCTTTGGTCCTCAAGAATCACAGTACCAAAGACTGTGAGTGGTGATGTAATACCTCGGATTATCTAACTAGTAAAAAAGTACCTCGCCGTATGGCGAGGTACTAGTTATTTATCCCTGCACTTTGCTGCCGCATTCCGGGCAGAACTTCTGCCCTTCCTTCAGCGGTGTGCCGCAATTGGTGCAGAACTTGGAGCTGCTGCCGGCAGCAGGTGCTTCTTCATCCGAACCCTCGGGCAGAAGTGCGGGCTCTTCCTCCTGCTCATCTTCGTCCTCCAGCACCTCATAGCTGTCGGCTTCAAGCACGTCCTCGTCATCTTCCTGTTCTTCGTCGCTGCCATAGTAATTGTTTACAATGATCGTCTGCGCCTGTTTTTTCTTCAGGCACAGGGCAATGATCAGCCACAACCAGCCGCCAGCAAAAGCAGCTTCTGCGCCTCCTATGGCAGCAATGATCCAGAAAATGGCTGAGATCCACATGATCACTGCCCATCCGGTACGTTTTTTTGAACTGGCAATAATTGCCGCAATAACTCCTAACATCGCTATATCCCCCTGTTTTTTCTTTCATTATGCTGGATTGCCGGGTATTTGTAAAGCAGAAGAATTGCTTCCGCTTATGCTCCGGTGATTGTATTCTAACAAAAGCGGCAGTGCAATTACAGGATCATCCCGGCAAATTACAGCCGCACAATTCCGCTCTTTGGGCAGAATAGGGTGTGCAGTCAGCCGACCGGCGGATTGTTTTCACCGGATCCTTCTGCTAGAATTGATACAACAAGTGAATGTTATACAAGAAAGGAACCTGAACATGAAAAAACTGTTTGCTCTCCTGCTGGCTCTGGCAATGCTCTTCAGCCTTGCGGCCTGCGGCAGCGCCCCTGCGGCGGCGGAGGTTACGCCCGTGCCGGCGGATACAGATGCACGCCCGGATGCCCCGGGTGAGGTGCAGGAGGCCGCTGCCTTTGACTTCTCCGGTTACTGGGTATGTTCCGGCATGCGTGCCGGCGACACGGAAATGGACGGGGATCAGCTGCTGGGCATGTTCGGCGTTTCCCCGGACGAGGTGCTCAGTGTGGACCTCACGGGCGACCAGGCCATTGTGAGCCTTATGGGGCAGGGCTTCCGTGCCGGATGGGCGCACTCTGCGCAGGAGGAGGCTGTGATCCTCAGTGCCGACCCCGCCATGCTGGGCGATGGCGTTGAGGGTCTGGAGATCTCCCTTAACCTGGAAGAGGACGGCCGGCTGAGCTGCAGGCAGCCTTTGGGTACGCTCCTGCTCAGCCGGGCGGATGACCGGCCGCAGGCCCTTGCCCGCCAGCTGAACCTGTATTTTATGCCGGGCTACACAGCAGAGGAATCTGCCGCCCTGGCAAATTCCGGCCGCGAATGCATGTACATCACAGACGGCAGCACGTTCTACGGCAGGCTGTCCCAGCGCAGCACCAACAGGTCCGGGCTGTGCTCCTTTACCCTTTCCATGGATGATAACGGCGTGTGGCCGGTGCTGAGCGAGCCTAAGGTGCTGCTTACTTCCACCAATGCCTACTACCTGAACCTGGTGGATGGTAAACTTTATTTCCAGCGTGTGGATATCGCCGCCGGTTATGCCAGCTCCATCTGCCGGATGAATCCCGACGGCAGCGACCTGGAGACGCTTGTGGAAGATGCGGGAGATTATCTGCAGGTCGTTGGGGACCGCATGTTCTACTGCAGCGCCGACTGGCGCTACTGCTCTGCCGACCTTAACGGAAACCATGCCGAGGTGCTGTTCGACCGGGAGGTCTATAACTGCTATCAGGTAAAGCCCGGCCTGCTGATGTACCAGGATGACGCGGACCATGAGAGCCTGCACCTGAGGGATCTGAACACCGGCGACGATATGCGCATTGCCATGGGCCGCATTTACGGCTACGGCATCACCGGAAACACGCTGTTTTTCGCAAAGATCGACGAGAGCGCCGAACTCCAGGCGCCCAACCATATCTGCCGGCTTTACCGGATGGACCTGACGCGGCCCATTGCGCAGTATTCCGAAAGCGGAGAACTGCTGTTTGCTTATGTCTATGAAGTCGGCGACAACATTATGGGCGACAGCATTTCCGTGCTGCCCGACATGCTGTACGCGAACAACCACGCCCAATGCGAGCCCGAAAACTGGCGGAGCCTCTCGGACGATTCCTACAATACGCTTGCGCAGATGTTCCGGTACCGTGATGATGACTGGGTGATATTCGAGAACATTAGCAAGCAGGGGAAGCTGAAAGGCTTTGATTTTACCAGTGTCCGCACCGGCCACTGCACCTCTTACCTGTGTTCGGATGATATTAAGTAAAACCAAATAAATATGCGGCACCGCCGGGATCTTAGCTGATCCCGGCGGTGCTTTGCATTCTGCAAGGTATGCAGTATAGTTTAGTAATACTAAAATATTTTATTATTATTGATTTTCGAGGCGGCATCCTCTATAATTTTCACCAGAAGGACACTTGTCCGCAGAAGTTCGGAAAGGACGCGCAATTATGAAGATCACCGACATTCAGTTCCGAAAAATGACATTCACTTTCAATGAACCCTTTAAGATCGCCTTTGCCGTGATCGAGGGATACGATACGCTGGTTCTGAAGATTGAAACCGATGAGGGCATCGCCGGGTATGGCGAGGCCGCACCCCTTGCCTATGTTACCGGGGACAGCCTGGACACCGCGCTGACCATCGGTAAAGAATACCGTGAGATGCTCCTGGGTAAGGATCCGCTGGCAATTTCGCAGATCCACGCCATTATGGACCGTGCCTACACCGGCAATACCTCCATCAAAGCAGCCATCGACATAGCCTGCTATGACATAGCCGCCAAGAAGATGGGAGTTCCCCTGTGGAAATACCTGGGCGGCTCGGACCCGACCCTGGTTACCGATGTAACACTGAGCATTGACACACCGCAGAAAATGGCGGCAAAAGCCCGCGAATGGGTAAACGCAGGTTTTACGGAGATCAAAGTAAAACTGGGGGAAGATATTAAAACCGATCTTGCCCGCATGAAAGCCATCCGCGCCGAGGTCGGCCCGGAGATCACGCTGCGCATCGACGCCAACCAGGGCTGGAACGCTAAAGATTCCATCCGCATCGCGGCCGCGCTGGAGGAACTGGACATTGACCTGATCGAGCAGCCCGTGCCCGACTGGAACCTGGAAGGGCTCCGGCAGATCCGGGATGCTTCCCGCATCCCCATTGCGGCAGACGAAAGCTGCCACAGCCCCATGGATGCGCTGAAGCTCACCGCCTGTGTGGACGGCATGAACATTAAGCTGATGAAATGCGGCGGCATCTACAATGCGCTGAAGATCAACGCCGTGGCAGAAGCTGCCGGCTTATTCTGCATGATCGGCTGCATGGGCGAAAGCAAGATCGCCAACGCAGCAGGCATGCACCTGGCAGCCGCAACCCCCAACATCCAGAAGATCGACCTGGATGTGACCTTCTTTGCCCAGGGGGCACAGGTCTCCGGCGGCTTTGAGAGCGTGGGCGGAAAATGCCGCCTCAGCGACAAGCCCGGCCTTGGCATTGAGATCGATGATTTTTAAGGCCTTGCCACACTGACAAAGAAACCGCTGGACAGGGCGGAAATGCCCACCGCCGTTTCCGGGCCGGGATTATAGATATTATGGGGCGTATTGGCACGGATATAAATGCTGTCCCCTTCATGCAGGAAGTAGGTCGCATCGCCGATCAGCACTTCCAGCTCCCCTTTTTGGGCATAAAAGCATTCATCCACATTGTGCGAGACCCGCTCGTCGTTGCTCCACTTCTGCGCGCCCAGCGCAAACGTAAGCACAAACACTTCCTCGGGCGTGGATTCGGATTTTGGCGTAAGCACCTCCAGGATCACGTTGGAATCCGCAAATGCAATTTTCTGCCGCTTGCCGCTGCGGACGATCCTTACGGCATCATCCTGGGAATCCACCAGGGAAAACAGCGGTGTATTCAGCACCTGAGCAACCTTGCGCAAGGTGGAAAGCGATGGATCCACCAGGTCCCGCTCCAGCTGGGAAAGGTAGCCCGCCGTCGTCTGGGTCTGCCGTGCAAGCTCCTGCAAGGTCATGCCTTTGGCAAGGCGCAGCTGCCGGATCTTGGCTCCATTCATATCTGCTGCCCCCCCTTGGATACGCACAGGATGCCCTTTGTGAGCTCCGTGCCGCAATTGGTTAATGTATACGGCGTATGGGCCGGAATAAAAATGCTGTCCCCCGCCTGCAGTTCCGCGGCCGTCTGGCCAAATTGAATGTGCACACTCCCCTGGGTAAGGAACAGGCAGACATAGTGCGGATTGGCCGGTGCCTGCAGGGTGCTTCCCGCCCGGATGGATACCTCGGCCATTTCCAGCAGCAGGTCCTGCGCCTCCGGCGAGATCCAGGAAAATGACACCGCTCCGTCCTGCATGGTTTCCTGTTCCCGGTCCTCCAGCCTGGTTATGATGGGCTCCGCCCCGTCTTCATCAAAAAAGGAGGCGACGGAAACATTCAAGGCAAATGCCAGCTTACGCAGCAGCGATACGGACGGGTCCACCAGTCCCCGCTCCAGCTGCGAAATATAGCTTTCCGAAACACCCACCCGCGCCGCCAGCGCGGCCACGGTCAGGTCCTCCCCTTTTCGGATCTTTCGAATTTTATCTCCCAGCATAAATTTGTTCACTTCCTTTGTGACAATTTTAGAAAACAACCATACCCCTGTCAAGGGACGCTCAGAAGAAATTGTCCCCCGTCTGCCGCTGGCGGTCCTGCAAGGGCCGAGATGCCGGCCGGGAACAGCGAACCTGAGCCCCCATATCTGCAATGAATGAAAGGAGCTCAACTATGTCTCAGCAAATCGAAAACATCTGCACCGCTATGGAAGGAAGAGTCACCGAACTACTGAAAGCATGGAATCTGCCCGGCGTTTCTGTGGTTCTGGTGCAGGATGGAAAAACCGTCTTCTGCGATGCCTACGGCAGCCGCGATCTGGCAGCCGACCTCCCCATGACCGTTAAGACCCATATGCCCATCGGTTCCGTGACCAAGTCCTTTACCTCGCTGGCACTGGGCATGCTGGCCGACGAAGGCAAACTGGATTGGGACAAGCCCGTTTGCACTTACATTCCCTGGCTGAAGCTGGTTGATACCGAAGCACAGCAGAAGGTCACCGCCCGTGACCTGATGTGCCACCGCAGCGGCCTTGCCAAGTACGATGCTCATGCCGACGCGGTCTTCTGCACCAAGGACGACCGCAAAGCCATGGTGGAGGACCTGCAGTACCTGCAGCCCGCTGCCCCCTTCCGCTCGGTTCTGCAGTATTCCAACCAGATGGTTATGCTGGCCGGTTACCTGGTGGAAGTGCTGAGCGGCATGAGCTGGGAAGAATTTGTTCAGACCCGCATCCTGAATGAGCTGGGCATGGCCGATACCTCCTTTTACGCAGAAAAGCTGGAAGGCATCGAGGATCACTCCCGCGGTTATGTATTCACCGGTGCCGACTATATGCAGACCGAATACCTGCCCCTGCGCGGCGTTGCACCCGCCGGCGGCATCGTATCCAACGCAGAAGACATGGCAAAATATGTGCAGTTCCAGCTGGGCGACGGTTCCTGGATGGGCAAGCAGCTGGTGAGCAAAGAACAGCTGGATATGATGCACACCCCTCAGATGGACGGCACACCTTATTTCTGGAGCCTGCCCGAGATCCCGGAAGCAAAGTACGGTCTTGGCTGGTTTACGGATATCTACCGGGATACCCGCATGGTCAGCCATGGCGGCAACACCCTTGGCTTCTCGTCCCTGGTCACGCTGCTGCCTGAGAAGAACTTTGGTATTGCTCTGCTGACCAACGGCAATTCCAATTTTATGATCTATCCCCTTACTTACATGATTCTGGATGATATTCTGGGCGTGGAAGATGCAGGCTGGAACGCAAAGTTCCAGGCTACCATCGGCGGCATCTTTGCTGCCATGGCAGAGGGCCAGCAGGCTATGGCTGCCATGCAGATCCCCGGCACCACACTCACCCACCCTGTTGACGACTACGCCGGAACCTACACCCACCCCGCCTTCGGCACCCTGGTGCTGCAGAACAACGACGGCCAGCTGGCCGGTACACTCAACGGCTTTGGTGCCATGATGATGCACTTCCATTACGATATCTGCAACCTGATGCTGCCCACCATGGGTCTGAGCCTGCCTGCACAGTTCGGCTACGGCTTCGACGGCAAGATCAGCACGCTGACGGGTACTTTTGCACCCACTCCCGGCGTTGCTCCCGTCTGCTTCCAGAAGCAGTAAACGGACACAGCGCCTGCAGCGGAAAGAAATATGCGGCACCGCCGGGATCAACTAAGATCCCGGCGGTGTTTTGTGTTCTATGGTTGTTTTCTGGTCTGGCTTTTGAGCGGCTGTACAGAACCGAACGATTGCAGATCTGCAGATAACCGTTCAAATACCCCTGCGCGCCAACGGCTGGTCATCCGGCCGGTCGCCTCTGCCGTCATGGGGGCCGGCACCTTTCTCTCCGCCCTGAGGCCAATCTGGCTTATTGCCGCCTTGCGGTCCGTCCCCCCTAT
>JAKSSN010000074.1 GCA_024403095.1 Oscillospiraceae bacterium | reverse complement strand
AGGATTTCAAGTGTTTCTTTGCACAGAAAGCCCCGCCTCTGCCGTTTGGCAGGGGCGGGGTGAATCATTGCATTTAAACCATAAAACCAATCAGCACACCGGCCACGATGACTGAGAGCACTGTGGTGCTGGTGAAACCGGCCAGCACGATGCGGGGCACCAGGTGTGAGTTCAGCTTTTCCGTAAGGTCCGGGTCATCCGTGAGGGTGGACACCACATCGCGGGTGAGCAGCATGTTCAGGGGAAAGCCCATCATGCCCTGAAAACCAAAGGCAATAGCCAGCGCGGGGCTGAAGCCAAAGGGCTTTGCCAGCAGCACAGAAAACAGAGTGATGAACACAATATCAATGCCCATTACAATGGCAAGGGGCACGGCAAGCTCAGCAAGCATCTGGGGCGTGGCGGAAGAAAAGCCGCCAATAATGGTGCTCATGAGCAGCAGCATCATAAAATCGTTCACGCCGGAGCGCTGCATATCGTCGCGGTGCAGGAAGCCAAGCTCGGTGAACAGAACACCCAGCAGCAGGCAGAACACATAGCGGCTGAGACCGGTGAGCAGCTCCAGCCGGGCGGCGATCCACACCACCACATACATGCGGATGAGGATGCGGTAAAAGCCTTCGGTCTTGCGGCAGGGTCCTTTATAAAACAGGCTGCCCAGAATGCCGGGGCGAGCCGGGGCTTCCTCCGCAGCGGAGGGAGCGGCGACGGGAGCAGTGCTGAGTGCCATCTCCTGCGGATTGCGGATCAGGCGGGCAACCTCGCGGCGCATGGCCAGGGATACGATGGGGCTGGAGACAAGGCCCTTAAAGGAAATAAGCAGCACGGTGAGCACAATAATGTTATCGTAGCCAAGCTCTCTTGCTCGTGCCTGCACGATCAGGGCAACGTTCGAGCCGCCGGGCAGGGCAGCCAGAGCCATGTTGCGGTCGTAGATCAGGTTCATGATCACCAGGATGCTGATCACCTGCACAAAAAACACGAGTGCTGAGAGCGCCACCACACGGATGTTTGCCTTCAGCTCGGCAAAATTGGTGCTTGCACCCATGCCAAGAATAATAAAGCTCATGGCAATGGAGACCATGGCGGAAAAGCCGGAGCTCTGCACCAGGTCGGTGGGCAGTATGCCGGACCACATCAGCCCAAGGTAGATCACGCCGGAGATAAGGATCGAGGGCATGATGGCTTTGAGCTTTTTGGAAAGAATATCGCCAACGGCCATCAGGATCAGCACCACAAGGCCGCTTTGTACCATATCAAAAGAAAACACAGGAATCCTCCAACAAACAAACTGCTGACAGTATAGCATTCAGAACAGGAAAAAGCGAGAGGAGAAATTGCTGTTCCGCGCTCTTGTGAAGCGGCAAGTGCTTCAACATAGGTGAAAGCGCCGCGGAGGACAACTCCGCGGCGCTTTCTGTATAAAAAGAGGGGATAGGATTGCAAACTCAGATCTCGTCGTTTACCAGGTCTTCCAGTGTGATGCCATAGAAAAAGTTGTGTACAACGGCATCGAATTTTTTCCACAGGGGCAGGGTCTTGCAGCTGCCTTCCCGGGGGCAGGCTTCGGCATCGTTATACAGGCAGGCAACAGTTGCCAGGCTGCCTTCGGTGGCGGTAAGGATCTCGCCCACAGTGTATTCTTGCGGCTTGCGCAGCAGGCGGTATCCGCCGCCTTTGCCGCTGGCGCCTTTTACCATTTTTGCGGTGACCAGCAGCTTTACCACGATCTCCAGATATTTTTTTGAGATCTCCTGCCGGGCAGCAATATCATCCAGCGGAACGGGAGTATTGGCCGGCTGCTGGGCAAGGTCGATCATAAAGCGAAGAGCATATCTGCCTTTCGTTGAAATCATAGCATAGCCTCCTGAATCGTTCTTTTCTCCTATTCTACCACTAGGAGATAGGGAAAAACAAGTGCCTTTTTGCTTAATCACCTATTGACATAGGGGGTAAATGGGCGTAATATGAATCCAGAAAGAAAAGCAGAGCCGGAAATTGAGTTTTCCCGCAGGGAACGCACCGGCTGGCAGAAAGAGGGTTTATATATGATCTATGCAGATAATGCAGCAACCACAAAAATGAGCAAAACCGCCATTGAGGCGATGCTGCCATATATGGAGGAATTCTACGGCAACCCCTCCAGCTTATATGAATTTGGCCAAAAGGCAAAAGAAGCACTGGAGAGTGCAAGAGCCCGCGTTGCAGCCTGCCTGGGCGCAGAGCCCCGCGAGATCACCTTTACCTCCGGCGGCAGCGAGGCAGATAACCAGGCCATCATCACCATGGCTCATGCCGGTGCCAAAAAGGGCAAAAAGCACATCATCTCCACCGCTTTCGAGCACCACGCAGTGCTGCACACCCTGGAAAAGCTGAAGAAGGAAGGCTTTGAGGTCACTTTGCTGGATGTTCACTCCAACGGCCTGATCACTGCTCAGCAGGTGGCAGACGCCATCCGCGAGGATACCGCCCTGGTCACCATTATGTTTGCCAATAACGAGATCGGCACCATTCAGCCCATTGCCGAGATCGGCGCTGTGTGCCGCGAAAAGAAGGTTCCTTTCCACACCGATGCCGTGCAGGCAGCCGGCCACCTGCACATTGATGTTAAAGCAATGAACATCGATATGCTCAGCCTTTCCGCACACAAGTTCCATGGCCCCAAGGGCGTGGGCGTGCTGTATGCCAAGAAGGGCATCCTGCTGGAAAGCCTGATCAACGGCGGCGGCCAGGAACGCGGCAAGCGTGCCGGCACCGAGAATATTCCCGGCATCATGGGCCTTGCAGCTGCACTGGAAGAGGCCTGCGGCAACATCGACCACCATGCCGAGACTCTTACCCCGCTGCGCGACAAGCTGATCGCCGGCCTGAAGAAGATCCCTTACTCCGAGCTGAACGGCGATGCATCCCAGCGCCTGCCCAGCAACGTGAACTTCTGCTTCGAGGGCATCGAGGGTGAATCCCTGCTGCTCCTGCTGGACGACAAGGGCATTTGCGCTTCCTCCGGTTCCGCCTGCACCAGCGGTTCGCTGGATCCCAGCCATGTGCTGCTTTCCATTGGCCGCCCGCACGAGGTGGCACACGGCTCGCTGCGCCTGAGCCTGGGCGACGACATGACGGAGGAGACCATAGACGAGATCATTGCAGCTGTGACCGATGTAGTCACTTACCTGCGCGGCATTTCTCCCTTCTGGCGCGACCTGGTAACGGGCAAGCGTCAGCATGTGTTTGCAGAATAAAACAGATTGAATGTAACAGATAGTAGAGGTGTAAATTATGGCATTATACAGCGATAAAGTTATGGACCATTTCCGCAATCCCCGCAATGTTGGTGTGATCGAGGATGCAAACGGCGTGGGCGAAGTAGGAAACCCCAAGTGCGGCGATATCATGAAGATCTACCTGAAGATTCAGGACGATACGATTGCCGATGTGAAATTCGAGACCTTTGGCTGCGGCAGCGCCATTGCCTCCAGCTCCATGGCAACCGAGCTGATCAAGGGCCAGCCCCTGTCCGAGGCACTCAAGCTTACCAACCAGGCCGTAACTGAGGCTCTGGACGGTCTGCCTGCCCACAAGATCCACTGCTCCGTGCTGGCAGAGGAGGCAATTAAAAAGGCCGTTAAGGATTATTACGACCGCAGCGGCATTGCTTACGATCCTGCAGATTTCCCCGTGTTTGAAGACTGCGACCACTGCGGCGAATAATAAGCGTATCACTCAAAATCAACCAATAAAAAGCCTGTGGAGAACGACAACTCCACAGGCTTTTCTGCATAAAAAATCCCGCCGATCTGCTCGGCGGGAAGAGAAATTAAAGAACAGATACCATGTCCTCAAAGGCGCGGCTCTTGGTGTGAGCGGGGTTGGGGACGCAGTCATCGGCAGGATAGCCGATGGGCATGAGCAGCATGGGCTGGAAGGTTTCGGGCAGGCCCAGGGTGCTTACCACATCAGGACCGGTGAAGTAGCCGACCCAGCAGGAGCCAAGGCCCATTTCCTGTGCGGCAAACATCAGGTGGGTGCCAACGATGGAGGCGTCCAGTTCGCCAAAATCGTGGTGGGGCTTCTGGTATTTTACGCGGCCTCTGGCAGCCAGGGTGGTGTCGTAGCCAACCATAAGAACAACGGGAGCATCAAAGGTGCAGGGGGAAAGCTTTTTCAGCTTTTCCAGCACTTCGGGGCTTTTAACCACATAAACCTTCTGCGGCTGATTGTTGCAGGCGGTGGGGGCCATTTTTACCACGCTCAGGATCTTGTCCAGTACCTCATCGGGGATGGGATCGGACTTGAACTTGCGAACAGAAAAGCGCTCTTCGGCCATCTGAATAAAACTCATAATTTGTGCATCCTTTCAGTTTTTTAAAATAATATAGCACGCCCCAAAGGGGATTTCAAGCACAGTATAAAGCATAGGATTCAACTCAGACGCTAAACCGAGAAAACTGAGCTGCCGGGCGGAAAAGGGACGGAACGAGTAAAAAAAGCGGCATCTTTTGGCCGTATTTATAAAAAATGTGGTGGCAATATTTCGCTTGCTCTGCTAAACTGAGAGCAGTTCAAAATCTTGTAGTATTCTATGAGGTGCAACATGACGGATAGTAAGAAAAAAGAAATGATTCGCGCACTGAAGTTCCTGCTGTTTTCCATCAGTGCCGGCCTGATCGAGATCATCAGCTTTACGCTGCTCAACGAGTTCCTGCTGCCCAACCATTACTGGGCCAGCTATATGATCGCGCTTGTGCTCTCGGTGCTGTGGAACTTTACCTTTAACCGCAAGTTCACGTTCCAGAGCGCGGCCAATGTACCCGTGGCTATGCTGAAGGTTGCTGCATACTACGCAGTGTTCACTCCGCTCACCACCATTGGCGGCAACTACCTGGTAGAGAGCCTGGGCTGGAACGAATACCTGGTCACAGCGATAAACATGGTGCTGAACTTTGTTACGGAGTTTTTGTATCAGCGCTTTTTTGTGTTTGGCAGCACGCTGGACACCAACCCGCGCAAAACAGGCAAATAAGAAAAACGATCGCCGAAGGAAATTCCTTCGGCGATTTCTTTACATCTGTTATTCGGCGGTAAAGTATGCATCCTCTGCATCGCGGATCTGGGACGAGATGCGCTGCAGCTCTTCCATGCGCCGGTCAAGGTCGGCGCTGATGCTGGCGCATTCGAACAGCTCTTTTTCAATAAATTCCATTTCCGGCAGATCTTTTTTATACCGAATCTTATGCTCCAGACTTGCCCACCAGTCCATGGAGATGGTGCGGAACTGAACTTCCACCTTCATCAGCCGTTTCTGGTCGTGCAGGAAGATGGGAATTTCAACGATCAGGTGCAGGCTGCGGTAGCCGTTGGGCTTGGGATGGGCAATATAATCCTTGCGCTCGATCACACGGATATCGTCCTGAGCAGAAAGAGCATCGGCAAGGCGGTAGATATCGGAGGGGTGGGAGCAGATCACGCGCACACCGGCAATATCGAAAAGGTTTTCCTCAATGCTGCTGAGCGTGAGGGGGAGCCCCTTGCGGTTCAGCTTTTCCAGAATGCTCTCCGGCGATTTGAGGCGGGTTTTAATGGACTCGATGGGGTTGCGGTCGTATTTCAGGTTAAGCTCTTCGTTCAGAACATTAAACTTGGTTTCCACTTCCATCATGGCGCAGCGGTAATAGCTCATCAGTTCGCGGTAGGGCAGGGTTCGCTCCTGCAGGCTTTGTACCCCCTTGGAACCAATGTGGGTAAGCAGCCCGTGCAGAGGGGTCTCGTTCCGGTTGATCATGGCTGGTCCTTTCTGTGCCGGAGCCTTCCGGCAGGAATCACGATTTCTGAGTATATTTTAGCACGTGAAGAAAAAACTGGCAAATAAACAATCCGTGAACGCGGCAAAATTGAAAAAGCTTGCGCATTGCAAGATGGTGGTGCGCATGATAAAATACAATATCCCTATATAAGCGAGGTATATGCGATGCAAGATGTACTGATCGTTGTGGACATGCAAAACGATTTTATCGACGGCGCCCTGGGCACCGCTGAGGCGGTTGCCATTGTGCCCAACGTGAAAAAGAAGATAGAAGAATTTAAAGGAACCGTGCTGTTTACCCGCGATACCCACGAGAGCTGGTACCTGGAAACGCAGGAAGGAAAGAATCTTCCGGTTCCGCACTGCATTCGCGGCAGCGAGGGCTGGCAGATCCGCCCGGAGCTGGATGCGCTGCGAACCACCGAGGCGATAGATAAAGAGACCTTCGGCTCCTCGGAGCTGGGCGGCCTCCTTTGCCAGTTGAACGAGGACGAACCCATCAGCAGCCTAACCTTTATTGGCCTGTGCACCGATATCTGCGTGATCTCCAATGTGATGATCGCCAAGGCCTTTCTGCCGGAGGTTCCCATTTTTGTGGATGCAAACTGCTGCGCGGGCGTTAGTGTGGCGACCCACGAAAATGCGCTGAAGGCAATGGAAGTTTGCCAGGTAAAAGTGATCCGCTGATTGAATCGTATAAGAGGAGAAACAAAATGAAAGTACTGATGTTAAACGGAAGCCCCAAGGCAAACGGCAACACTGCCCTTGCCCTGAAGGAAATGGAAGCAGTGTTTGCCGCCAACGGCATTGAATGCGAAACCGTTCAGCTGGGCAACCAGAATATTCGCGGCTGTGTGGCCTGCGGCGGCTGCTATAAAACCGGCAAGTGCGTGTTTGACGATGCCGTGAACGAGATCGCAGCTAAATTCGAGGCAGCAGACGGCCTGGTAGTTGCAAGCCCGGTCTACTTCGCATCGGCCAACGCAACGCTGATTGCCGCTCTGGACCGCCTTTTCTACAGCACCCATTTTGATAAGACCATGAAGGTTGGTGCCTCGGTTGTCTGCGCACGCCGCGGCGGCTGCTCGGCCACGTTTGACGAACTGAACAAATACTTTACCATTTCCAACATGCCCATCGCTTCCAGCCGCTACTGGAACAGCATCCACGGTGCTGCCCCCGGCGAGGCCGATATGGATGAAGAAGGCAAGATGGTCATGCGTACGCTGGCAGATAACATGAGCTTTCTGATCAAGAGCATTGCGCTGGGCAAGGAAAAGTATGGCTTGCCCGCCCCCCAGCCCAGAGCAATGACGAACTTTATCCGCTGAGCACCATGGAACCTGCCGAACTGTTAGCGATCCTTGCGGTGGCAGGGCGCCTGAAAAAGACGGACCGCCACTGCACCATTCTGCCCGGCAGGCAGGAGAGCGTGGCAGACCATAGCTGGCGCATCTCCCTTATGGCCATGCTGCTGGCGCACGAATTCCCCGAAGCGGACATGAACAAGGTGACCCGCATGTGCCTGATCCACGACCTGGGCGAGGCTTTTACCGGCGACATCCCAAGCTTTTATAAAACAGAGGCGGATGTAGAGCTGGAAGACAGCGTGCTGGAGGCCTGGGTAAAGACCTTTCCGGAGCCGGAGCGCAGTGAGTGGCTGGCCCTGTATGATGAGATGAACGCGCTTCAGACCACCGAAGCAAAGATCTATAAAGCCCTGGACAAGCTGGAGGCTGTGATCAGCCACGACGAATCGGATATTTCCACCTGGCTGCCCCTGGAATATGACCTGCAGCTGCAGTATGGAAAAGAGAACGTGGCCTTCAGCCCCTATTTTCAGCGTCTGAAGCGGGAGACTGATGCTATAACGGAACAGAAGATCCGCGAAAGCGGAGAAGGTGAGAACACATGAACAGCTACATGCACACCGTGCAGTATTACGAAACCGACCGCATGGGCATTACCCACCATTCCAACTATGTGCGCTGGATGGAAGAGGCGCGTGTGGATTTCCTGAAACAGATCGGCTGGGACTATGCCAAACTGGAAGAACTGGGAATCGTCTCGCCTGTGGTGGAGCTGAACTGCAGCTATAAAAACAGCACGACCTTTGCCGATGAAGTGCAGATCAATGTGAGCATAAAAGAGTTTCGCGGAGTAAGGCTGGTGCTGCATTACGAAAT
>JAKSSN010000073.1 GCA_024403095.1 Oscillospiraceae bacterium | reverse complement strand
AAACATCCTTCATCTGCATCAGCTTAACATAGCACAGAACTGCAGAAATTGCCTGTGCAATCACCGTTGCCAGGGATACACCGGCCACACCGGGAATGCTGAGCTTTGCAATAAACAGGATGTCCAGGAACACGTTCAGCACGGTGCACAGCAGCAATGCTGCCAGGGCACTCACGCTGTCGCCCATGCCGCGCAGGATACCGCTGAGGATGTTATAAAAGAAAAAGCCGGGGATGCCCACAAAGTAGATGGTCAGATAAGCTGCCGACCAGTCAAGGATCGTGTCGGGGGTCTTCAGCAGCACAAGCATCGGCCGTGTGACCACATGGCCAAGGATCATGATCACAACGCTGGCAATAATCGAAAGCATCAGGCAGTTGCCAATGGTGTATCCAAGGCCTTCGCGGTCCTTTGCGCCATAATACTGGCTTACTACAATGCCTGCGCCCGTGGCAATGCCGGCAAACAGGGCAAGCAGCAACAGCAGGATGGGGCCGGAGGCGCCAACTGCCGCCAGGGCATTATCCCCCACATAGCGGCCCACGATCACGCTGTCGGCCGTGTTATACAGTTGCTGGGCGATGTTGCCGATCAGCATGGGCACGGCAAATTCCATAATGCGGATCCATGGCATGCCTTCCGTCATGTCATGGGCGCCAAACAGTTTTTTCAGCTTCATTTCGTTTCCTTTCCGCGTTTCATCGCCTGCTGCATCTTCTTCCCTGCAGCAGGCACTATAATTTCCTAATTATAGTATACCACTGTTTGGAGCCCGTTTCCTATGTGAAAAACGCAGATTTTCACCGCTGTAAAAATCGCGCCGTATATGAAAATGGCTGATAATATACAAAAAAGACGTGCCTGATTCAGACACGTCTTTTGTTTATTCAGAATTAGCAGCGCCTGTTGTTTTCTGCCTTGGTGTAATAGGCCTCCTTGGCAGCATACATGCACCGGTCTGCCTCTTTGATCAGGTCCTGCAGCGGCTCATTCCCCTGGGCAGTTACAATACCTGCCGAAACGGAAAAGCCCGCGATGTGCTCTCCCCGGTAATCGGCACAGCATTGCTGCAGCAGGGCAAGCAGTTCTTCTCCTTCCGGGGCGCCAGGCTCAAGAATGGCCACGAATTCATCCCCATCCATGCGGTAGCAAGCACCGTATGGCCCGAACACCTTGTTCATGCATTTTGCAGCCGCACACACAAGTTCATCTCCTGCAAAGTGCCCGATTCGGTCGTTTACCCGCTTCAAGCCGTTGATATCCGCAATGCAGAAGCTCATTCCTGCAGGAACGCCCTTTGCTCCCAGCTCGTTGATGCGCTGGTCGCAGCAGCGGCGGTTCAGAATGCCGGTCAGCTGGTCGGTGTTCACCAGCCTGCTGTTCTCGTCCTGCAGCAGGTAGCGCTTTGCCTTCATACCCATCATGTAGCTGCTAACGATCATGCTCACAATGCTGTAAGGGATCACATTCGAGGCGTTATACACAAAAGTCTGCGGGTACTGGGTAAGTTTTGCGCAGATAAAATAGGCTGCCAGCGAAACAAGAATGGCAAGATTCATGCGGATCGGCCGGTCTGTGAACAGCTGCGGCACAGCAAACATCAGCACAGGAAAGCTTACCGCCAGCTCACGCGGCTCCAGAAATGTGCCCATGACAATGCCAAAGGCAAAAAGCATTTCAACAAACACATAAATGCACACATACGTCAGGTTCGGATGCTTCTGTGCGGGCTTGCCCAAAAGGAAACGCATTACAGCGCTGGCCAGAACAATACCAAGGTAGGAAGACCGGTTTTTTACCAGCGAAACCTCAAAAAAGCTGGCTCCGATCATGATCAGCATGCCGATGATGGTGACCATCGTGAATGCGCGCATATTTTTGCGGTTGCTCTCGGTGATCGTTGGCAGCGTGCGCCGATACTCTTCGCGCGTGATGCCTGCATAGAAAAGCTTGTTTTTAAGGATTTCTCTCATCCGCGGCTTCCTCATCTTCCGTTGATCTTTTGATCATTTCAGTATATTTTAAACCACATCCGCTCAAAAAACAAGTAGAGTAATGCTCTTTCAAATGTTGAATGTGTTCTTCTACATTTTCATGTATTATGTTAACCTGATGTATAGAAAATCCTCCGTCATTGCTTACAACTCTGTTTGACGGGATTGGTCAACTATACTATAATGGTCAGCAATCTGCGGCGCTTTCTGCCGCAGCTGCCCTGATTTTTCCCAGGAGGTTTTAAGATATGAATACCATTTACTGCCATGGAACTGTTATCACCCTGAATCCCTCCCAGCCGCGTGCACAGGCCGTTGCCGTGGAAGAAGGAGTGATCCGCGCCGTTGGCACCAATGACGAGATTCTTGCCCTGCAGACCCCCGATACCCGCATCGTTGACCTGCACGGTGCTTTCCTTTACCCCGGCTTCACAGATAATCACATGCATACCCTGATCACTGCCCAGCTGCGTGACCGCCTTGACCTTAGTCCCATTCGCAGCTATGCATCGCTGATGGACCTGCTTACGGCCGAAGCCCAGCGCATCCGCACCAGCGGCAGCAACGAATGGGTGCTTGGCGTAAAATATAACCAGTACGACTGGGCCGACCGCAAAACCGTTCCCACCCGCCAGGAGCTGGATGCCGTAACGGGTGATGTCCCCTGCTATCTGCTGCGTGCCTGCGAGCATGTTGCTCTTTACAATACCCGTGCACTGGAAATGCTGGGCCTGATGAGCGAAAAGCCCGGTACCGAGCTCTGCATGGGCTTTCTGCCGGACGGCAGCCCCGACGGGCAGCTGTTTGAAGGCGACTGCGGCCTTGCCGAAGCCCTGATCCCTCAGCCCGGTCCCGAAGAGATCCGCCGCTGGATCGCTGCCGAAACAAAGATCTATGCCTCAATGGGCCTTACCGCCATCCACTCCGACGACCTGGTGGTGGAAAACATGGAGCCGCTGCAGGTGATGGACCTGTTCCGCGAGGCGGCGGATGCCGACGAGATTGCGATCCGCATTTATGAGCAGTGCCGCATCGAAGATGCCTCTGCCATCCGCGCTTTCACCGAAGCCGCTCCCCGCGGCACAAGCTTTGGGCTCTTCCGCACAAACAGCATCAAGCTGATCCTGGATGGTTCCCTGGGCGCTCACAGCGCCTATATGCTGGATGGCTACCGCAACGATCCCGATGCCCAGAACATTGCCCTGTTTACTGACGAACAGGTGAATGCCATGGTGCAGGCAGCCAACGCGGGCGGTTACCCGGTTGTTGCCCATGCCATCGGCGACGGTGCCGTGGAGCAGATCCTGCAGGCCTATGAGCAGCATGGTCAGCCCGGCCAGCGCAACAGCATCAACCACTGCCAGATCATGCGCGACGGCCAGCTGCAGCGCATGGCTGCGCATAGCATTCTTGCCTACACCCAGCCCGTGTTCATCGGCACCGATGCCCCCATTATCGACGACTGCGTGGGAGAAACCATCGCTGCCAGCTCTTATAACTGGCGCCGTATGATCGACCTTGGCATTCACGTAAGCGGCGGTTCCGACTGCCCGGTGGAAGTGAATGACCCCATTGCCAACATCTATTATGCCGTGACCCGCGACGGCGGAAACGGCACACCCTACCGCCCCGAAAACGGCATGACCATGGACGAAGCTCTGCGCGCCGTCAGCCTGGAAGGCGCCTATGCCGCCAGCCGCGAGCAGGTAAACGGCACCGTGGAAACCGGCAAATATGCCGACTTTACCGTTCTGGACCGCGACCTGTTTGCCATTGATCCTTTCACCATTCGCGACAGCCGCGTGATGATGACCGTGGTGAATGACCGCATCGTGTACCAGAGGGAGGAAGCATGGAACTGACACTGCGCACCTTCCTGATCGTGTGCCCCCTGGTGTTCCTTGCCGGCTTCGTCGACAGCATCGCTGGCGGCGGCGGGATCATTTCGCTGCCGGCCTATCTGTTTGCCGGTCTGCCTCCGCACCTGGCCATCGGCACCAACAAGCTCTCCTCTGCCTGCGGCACCACGCTTACGGTCGTCCGCTTTATTAAGGAAAGGCTGGTGGACCTGAAGCTTGCTATCCCCACGGTAATTGCTGCGCTGATTGGCTCGTTTATTGGCGCAAAGCTCAGCCTTCTCACCGATGAAACGGTGCTGAAGTATGTGCTGCTGCCGGTTCTGGTGCTTGCCTCCTTCATCGTGCTGAACAAAAAGCTGTTTGGCCTTACGGATGAAGCCTCCCGCCCCGTCACCCGCCGCACCTATGTGATCGCATCCCTGGCTGCCCTGCTCATTGGCATGTACGATGGCTTCTACGGGCCAGGCACCGGGTCCTTCCTGATCATTGCGCTGAATGTGTTCGCCGGCCTTAGCCTGAAGCGCTCCAATGCGCAGACAAAGGTCATTAACCTTACCACAAACCTCACAGCCCTTTCGGTGTTTATCACCGGCGGCCAGATCCTTTGGCTGCTTGGCTTTACCGCCGCTGCCTTTAACATGCTGGGCAACTGGCTGGGCAGCAGCCTCAGCCTGAAGTCCGGGGCAAAGATCACCCGCCCCATCATTTTGCTGGTGATCGCACTGCTGTTTGTAAAGGTGATATTTGGTATTTAAAATCAAAAGCACTCCGCCAAAAGGGACGGTCCAATAAAACAAGTTTATAATGTTTTCGGGAAGTGGCATGATGATAGACATGCCACTTCTTCGTTCAATCCCCCTGCCGAAGGTAGACTGCAAAATTTTCAATTTTGCCAAGCTGGTTTGGGGTGCGTTAACCCCAACAAGGGCCAAGTGAAAGATGCGCAAAAAAATCATTTTTGTCATTCACGGCGTAACTTGCTCTATGTATCCGCAATTCCTGTGAAACCTTTATTTTAGCGCAAAAACAGGCGGTGACCGAAGTCACCGCCTGAAGAACACATAACTTATAGGAGATCTACGATTGATGCCATGACATAAACAATTTCGTATAGGAGTTATGCAGTCATAATAAGTAATATTAGTTTCAGAGTCATAAAAAGAGCACAAATATTATTGATATAATTACCATTATTTCAAAAGAATTAAAAATTTGAGTAAAACTTTCTAAAGTTATTATTTCATCATAATAACACTTTGTCACAAGATGTTCGGCAAGTACACTTTCACTTTTTTATAACTTTCATATCATCACATTCTTAAGTTGAATGTCCCACCATTTTTGAAGGGTCGTTCAAGTAAGCTCGGCTTTTTCAGCAGTTGTCATGATGTTTTCTTGTGGTTCGGTATCGAGAGGCCCCTTCTCAGAGGCGGAATCGGGAAAGATCAAAACCGCTGTCTATTGCGATTGAAATCAGATCGCCGTAGGAGCAGTCCTTCACATAGTCAGCATTGCACTTATCTCCATTTTCCAGAAGAAATAGCATCACTTCTGTTCGGAGTGCTCGGATCTCAGGCGACTCATCCGCATTATAGGTCGGATAGTTTCGATACATTTCAAATCATCCCTTCTGCAGTGTTCAGAATATGATCGGCACCTTGCCGTGCAGGGCGAGGTGGACGAGAATACTAGGTTCTTTTCGTTGAACGACCCAACATTTTGGGAGGGTCTCGTTTAAGTGAAGCGTTCGACAATGATGAATCAGTGACAAAGATAACAATCAAAATCGAATGTGACAAAACGCACAAGTCAACCGATTAACCGATAGCCAATTGGTTGTGGGATAATCAGGAAACCTCCCATCCTTTTTCCTACGATAACATAAGAACTGCGAAAAGAAAACCATGAATTACACTATCAAAGAATTGAAAACAAAGAGTTTTGTGAAACGCAAGGTCGGCAAAGCAGGAATTCAAATGGATATGCCAAAGAAATCTTGTAAATGAAACGCAAATCCAATGTGATTGGAATCTTTCCGAATGAAGCTTCATTTCTCAGGCTTATGGGGCGGGAGTCTGTGTTACGGAAATTGTTTTCCCGTCGCTGGCCACGTGAATATCGCCGCTGCGGGTCAGAAACAGTTCCGTGTGGCAGGCTTCCATCAGGTCCACCGTCTGGGCATCTTCCGGCATGGCCGCCGAACAGGTGATCACCGCGTACTGAGGTTTCAGCGACAGCATCAGGTTCTTCAGCGGCTTGTACCAGTCGCCATGGTGGGGCATTTTTACAAAGTCGCAGGACGGAGGTGCCGTCTGGTCATATTCCTTCAGGCGCTCGTTCTCGGCATCCCCCAGGAAGGTGAACCGCTTTTCGCCATACACCAGCTCGGTGATCAGTGAAAAGTTGTTGCTCGGGTCTTTTTTGTAGGAATCCTGGCGGGCAGCCTTTACGATGTAGTTCATCTCCCCCAGGCTGAAGCTCAGGTCAGAGGTAAGCGTTTCGGGCTGGATATTCATCCGCTCCAGAGCTTCCCGGTATTGCTGGTTTTCGTAATCATCTTCGGGATAATTATTCTGCAGCACACGGTCCACCGGCACACTGCGCAGGATCTTTGCAGCGCCGCCCACGTGGTCTTTATCAAAGTGAGTGATGATCATCACGTCGATCTTGGAAAGATTCAGCTCTTCCATTTTAGCCAGCACCAGTTTTGCATCGCCCTTTTCGCCGGCATCGATCAGCACGCAGTTGTCCTTCGTCCAGATCAGGATCGCATCGGCTTTGCCGATCTGAGGGATCCAGATGTTCAGGTCGGCCTTGGGATTCGCAGCCGAGGAAGTTTGGCTGCCGGCTGCCGGAGCGCCGCATGCCGAAAGCAGCAGCACCAGGCAGAGCAAAGCACACACCAGCTGTATTTGTTTTTTCATTCTGCGTCCTCCTTCTGTTCCGGTTTTCTGCATTCCTCATTCAATGGTGTTATTATACAATGCTTCCGCTTTGGATTCAAGTCAGGTGCCATTTTCTGTTTGCTTTTGCCGTGGCACAAGCATATAATAATTCAGTATTTCTTTATCAAGGAGTTCGGACCTATGCTGCGTTTTACTGCTTCCGGCGATGCACTTATGGTGCGTCCTTTTCCTGAATCCTATTCCGATCGCAATGCGATCAGCGCCTATATCAACAAAGGCGACCTGCGCCTTACCAACCTTGAAACCACGATCACGGACCTGAACCGCTATGGCTCCGCTTATTCCGGCGGCACCTGGGTGGCTGCCGAGGAAAACGTGCTGGCTGAGCTGAGTGAGCTGGGCTTTAACTGCTTTGGCATCTCCAACAACCACACCATGGATTATTCCTACGAAGGTCTGCACCAGACGCTGGATGCACTGGATCGTGCCGGGCTTGCCCATGCCGGTGCCGGCTGCAACCGGGACGAAGCCGAGGCCCCTGCCCTGGTAAAAACACCCAACGGCACCTTTGCCGTAATCAGCGTGTGCTCCACCTTTAACATGGCTGCCGCAGCAGGTGCGGCTACGCCCTATCTGCCCGGCCGACCCGGCCTGAATTACCTGCGTTTTGTTCCTGTATTTCAGGTACATGCCCAGCAGCTGCAGGCACTGAAAGAACTGGGCTCAAGCGTGAACATCAACGGTCTGAAGGAGCTGCACCGTGCCCAGGGCTTTGAAACCGCCCTGCCCGAGGGTATTTATGAATTTGGCGGCAACTGGTTCCGCGCCGTGCCGGACGACCAGCCCATTGGCCGCACTTCACACTGCAACGCAAAAGACCTGCAGCGCATCTGCGAAAGTGTTCGCCGGGCAAAAGAAATGGCCGATGCCGTGATCGTGCAGATCCACTCCCACGAAGTTAAGACCGACTGCGATGAAGAAGCCGATTTCTTTATGGAAGAATGCGCCCGTGCCTGCATTGATGCCGGTGCCAGCGCCATTGTAGGCGGCGGCACCCACCAGCTGAAAGGCATTGAAGTATACAAGGGCTGCCCCATTTTCTATTCTCTGGGCAACTTTGTGTTCCAGAACTCGCTGGTTGCAAAGCTGCCGGCAGACTTTCTGGAAAAATATGGGCTTCCCCTCACCGCCACCGCCCCCGAGGCGATCCGTGCCCGCAGCGCCACAGC
>JAKSSN010000072.1 GCA_024403095.1 Oscillospiraceae bacterium | reverse complement strand
GTATCTCAGAAATCTATAAAAAAACAGTCCGGTGAGAAAATCATCGGACTGTTTTTTTACGCTATTTTAGTCATTGCTCTTTTTCATCAGCACCAGCACCGCAATGGGGATCACGGCTGCCGCACTCAGGCACATCGGGCCGGTCTTGAGTACAAGAAGTGCTGACCCAAGGCACAGGAGCAAAAAGCAAAGCACACTTACGCCATAAAACACTGCTTTTTCTTTCATTTCCTGCTTCCCTGTCAGCCAGTAATCTGCCAGGGCGGAAAATGTCTGGCGGGTATTGTTGGAAATAAAAATGGTGGCACAGTTGTATTTCTCGGTTCCGTAAAAGATGCTCCACTGAAAGCTGCTGAGAAAGAAGATTGGGTACAAGGCAAGTACCGGGTGGAAATCTGCCGGAATAAAAGAACACAGAAGAAAACCAACGATCTCCAGCCATAGGCACAGTTTTTCCCGGTTCAGTCTGGTCCGGTGTTCCAGCCATTTTGAGAGCATAAACGGCAAAGTAAAAGCAAGGCCGCCGCCCAGGCGAATGAGCGCTTCCATCGGCTTGTGTTCCGCAAACTCGATCATGCACTCCACCAGATTACCGGTTGCCGCAGACCCGAAGCCGCCGCGCAGCAGCAGCGCATAACCGCCCAGGAACCCGCCCAACGCACACATCAGAAAATGGATCGTAATATTCACTTTGGTATGTTTCATGGTTCCGCCTCTTTTCTTATTCAACCTTCGGGATTATATCACAATGGTCTTCTTTATGGAATAGGCTTACTCGCAGAACAATGTATTTCCTGCAGAGCAACGGCTGGCAAGCCCATTTTGCTTGTATTCACCCGTGCCGCACGCTATAATTACTTCATCAATTTTAAATTTTTTTCCAAAGGAGCACTCTGTTATGTATGAATTTTTCAAACTGACGCAGGATGGCCGTGTTGCCACAATTACACTCGACCGCCCCGATTGTCTGAATGCCGTTTCTACCGAAGTGGCAATAGAGATCATGGATGCGATTCGTGCGCTGGATGCCGATGATTCCGTTGGTGCCATTGTAATCACCGGAGCCGGCAAACACTTCTGCGCCGGCGGTGATATACGCCTGATGAAAAAATACTGCGATGAGCGTGTGTATCTGAACGCCTCCCGCCTTGCTCCGCTCCAGCAGATGGTAAAAGCACTCCGCTACTGCTCCAAGCCTGTGATCTCCATGATCAACCATGTTGCCACCGGCGCCGGCTGTTGCATTGCCATGGCCAGCGACTTCCGCGTGATGAGTCCCTCTTCCAAGGTTGGCATGGCCTTTATTAATCTTGGTATCCCCGGCGATACCGGCGGCATTTTCCTTATGCTGCGTCTGCTTGGTCCCACCGTGACCAATCGCATGATCATGACCGGCGACCTGATGGGCGGCGAAGAGGCCTATCGCGTCGGCTTTGCCTCCTACCTTGCCGAAGAAGGAAAGCTGGCCGAGGAGACCTATGCTCTTGCCCATCGCCTGGCTGCCAAGTCCGCCACCGGCATCAAGTGCCAGAAGGCCGTGGTAAACAAGTATATGTACGGCCCCGAGATGGACGAGTTCTTTAAGGATGAACTTCATGGCATGGAATGGGCATCCCGCCAGCCGGACTTTACCGAAGCTGTAAATGCCTTTATGGAAAAGCGCCCCGCAGAATTCAACAAGGGCTGGCCGGAAGGCTTTGAAGCCCCCGAGTGCGGAGAATACTAACTAAACAGAAAAACGGTATCTTTCGGATACCGTTTTTTCTGTGATACACTTCATCTTATATGCCAACATAACAAAATGACCGGATGCCATTGTCGTCATCCGGTCATTTTGTTCTATAAGGATCAGAATCTTACAACTCTCCAGCAACCGTCCTCTCGGATGAGGTCCACTTTGAAATATGAGCTTTCCTGTTCAGGATGATCTGCAGATGTTCTGAAATAAATAAAGATGGTTCGTGTCGTCCCTTCCGGTTCGTCATCTGTAATCTCGTCTGCACCATCCATTCTGCATATCTGTATCATCTTCGCCGGGAATAGCTGATCCGCCGGGATCACGCCCTCCGAGGTCTCATAATATACCGGGAAATCGCATGCTGTGATTTTGCTGAAAACCCCAATGGCAGAGGTGCGGGAAAGATAGCTGAGAATCGTTAATTCAAAATCCTCGTACCCCTTTACATAGGCGTCAACTACCATGCAGGCAACGCTGACGGCAGTTGCTGTTTCGGTACCTGCTTCATGCATTGGAACAGGTAAAGCCTCACCAGAATTCAACGCTTCCTGAAAATAGTTTCTTGCATCGTCATTCACGTTGAACGTGCTGAAGGGATCCATAAGCCTTTTGTCCCAGCTGAAGTTATCGCAGCCCGTCAGGCTGAAGTGCGGATTGGGGCAGTTTGCAACCCCGCATCCGAGAAAAACAACGTTGTCCGAATCCGCAAGCATAGCCGCACCACTGCTGCAGTCGTGAATCAGCGTATTCTGCACATTGAGGTACTGAACATTCCAGGCTTGAATTCCAAGTATTCCACAGCCGTAGAGGTCACAGCTTTCCAGGATGATATGATCCGAATCCTGCAGATTCAGAACCCCTCCACTGCAGGTTCCCTGTTCAGGCGTGTGCCCAAGATACACATTTTCCAGTGTAACACCGGAGCAGGAAACATAGTTCAGAACATTTGCATACCTGGGCTGTGTCACAATTTCTCCGCCTACAATGTGGAAATTGCTGACATTTCCTATAAACAGTTCATAACCGTCATAGCAGCAGACCCATGCGTACGCGCTATCCCCAAATTCAGGTTGGAGCCATTCCTCGGTTGCTCCTTCTCCGTAACTGGAGCACTCTGTCAGGTCGATCTGTGGAACATCAATATATACAGTTGTATCCGATGCGATAGCGGATAGAAATTCATCCGCCGTCTTTATATGAACTTCTTTGGTGCCGGTTCGGTCGATGGGCACCATTTCTGCCTCAGCCGCTCCGATTCCGGCAGCCGACATCTGTTCTCCCCACACCGCCGCAAATTCTTCTTCCGAGTATTTCTTTCCATCAATGGTGATGGTACCGGTTCGGTACTCATCCATCCATCTGTCAATGGTGTTGCCGGTGAAAGAAAGCTCGCTGAATTCAGCATCACCCTCAAGGTAAAATGCAGTAGATATATGGTTGTCATGGACGCGGATCCTCTCGGCTTTCATATCCACCGCATTTCCCTGAATCAGCGTCTGCAGATAGTTGTTGTAGACATCGCAGTTTGTAACGGAAACAGCCGACGCATTATAAAAGCTGAAGGCACCCGCAGCGCTCTGGTATTTTTCCTGCTTTCCGCAGTCATAGATGCTGCACCCATCCACAGCCAGTCCAACTGCATTAGAAAAGCTGATGCCGGCCGTAGAGCAATGATACATTTGCGTATTAGATACGCTAAGATTACTGCTTTCTTCCGCCCAAACGCCGACTGTACCGCAGCCGTAAAGGTTGCAGCTGTCAATGGCTCCATTCAAACAGTTATCAAGCCTGATCACTCCGCCCTCGCATGCTTCGGCAGCTTCAGTATGCCCAACAGTCAAACTCTGCAGAAAGAGCTGATCACAATTCCTGAAAGCCAGCACATTGGCCGAACGCGGGACGGTCAGAATTTCCGCATTGTCTCCGATCATGGTCAGGTTATCTACATCTTCAATGCAGAGCTCATACTGATTCTCAAAGCCGTAGTTCTGCCAATGATAATAATCGCTTGCATGGTCATTGCCGTAATTGGCTGCTTCCGTTAGATTATACGTTCCAGCTGACAAATGGATTTCAGTATTAGGAGCGATTGCTGCAAGCAGCTCATCCACGTTGGAAACGGTGACCGAATCTGCGCCAGACATCTTTTCTGCCTTTGGACCGAGCGCTACAGCGCAGCCGCAGAGGATAAGAACGGGTATAAGGGCAAGTGCTATGGCAGCTTTGCCTTTTTTCTTAAATGACATGATTTGAATAAGTCTCTCCTTTAGGTCTTTTTTTCCTTCGGAAAAACCTGTGATCATCCGGCTTGGAGCTGCGCATGAGTCCTCTGCAATTTTCAGAAGTGTTTCGCCGTAGCTGCGTTTTTCATCGTCATTCATCCTCTTCAGCAATGCTTCATCACAGCTCAGTTCGCAGACCCTATCAATTTCTTTTCTGAAATACCAGACAAATGGGTTGAACCAGTGAGCTGAAAATACAATAAGGGAAAACCACTTTAGAAGAATATCATGCCTTCTGAAGTGAATGATTTCGTGCTGAAAAACATTCTTCAGTGTAGCGTCCTCATACTCCGCGTCGGGGATAACCAACACAGGATCTACAATTCCAAAGGTCAGCGGAGTGGAAACCACCCTGCTTCTTTTGAGCTTAGGTTTCCGCGCATCATACACCGCATCATACAGGTCAACATCATGGAAGGAGGGGCTTGCCAGTCCCTTTCTCATCAATGACATAAAGCGAACATATGAGATTATATTCCAAAGAAGAAAACCAGTGGTTCCACAGCACCAGACAACAAACAGGATTGTTGGGAAGGATACATTCTTTTTAGCAACTGGTGCAAATTGCTCCGTCACAGATTGGTTCTGCATTGGCTGAATCGGAGCATCCGCACGGGAATAAGTCGATGGCACCGATGCTGCTTCCGTCACTGTGGGGAACTGTTGAGGTTCTAAGGGTTCTGTATAGGAAGGCTTCAGCGGTTCAACGTGAGGAGCTGAGCTGCCGACCGGAACCAGACCGTTGATTGGAATGGCAAATCTCAATACTACAATGATCCACGCGAAATATAGAAAAGAGCTCGGGACTTTCCCTTTTGGCAGCTTCCGCAGCGCTGCAAGAAACAGTCCGCACAGTGTACCGGCAGCCGTCAGTACCAAAAGCGTTTTCAGAAAATCAATCATTTATTTTCCCCCGAAAACATCTGACGCAGCTCATCGATATCATCCTTTGAAATACCGTCGGTATGCAAAAGCGCGGCTATAAGATTACTTGCCTTTCCCTTGTAGAGCCGGTTAATGAGTTTTGCTGTGGCCCAGGCATTGTAGTCTTCTTCCGTGACCAGCGGAGAATAATAGAATACTTCTCTCTTCTCCTGCAATACAGCCCTCTTAGAGACCAGACGCGCAAGCAGTGTCTTGATTGTTGCAGCTTCCCAGTCCATGATTGCCTGAAGGCAGGAACGGATTTTGCTGAGCGGAAGCGCTGAATCCGAAGTCCAAAGAACCTTCAGCACTTCAAGTTCAGAGTCCGTGATCTTTTCCATGATTTCTTCCATACGAAGACCTCCTAAGTAGAGTTTACAGCTGTAACCTCGCTTAAGTTACCACAGCAGTTTACATTTGTCAACTGCTGCAATATAATTGATTTATTACTCAGCATCAGCAATTTGACCGTAATATTTTCGCATATGCTGCGTCCTTATAAGTGAAAGGCTTTTCAAAAAATAAATCCGAGGTACATATATGGAAGACGCCAAAATAATCGAATTATACTGGCAACGGAATGAGAATGCTGTTGCTGAAACGGACAGGAAATACGGTACATACTGCCATGCGATATCATACAACATTCTTAAGATCCACGAGGATGCGGAGGAATGTGTGAACGATACCTATCAGCATGCGTGGGATTCTATTCCGTCAGAGCGTCCCGGCAAGTTCAAAATCTGGCTCGGAATCATCGTGCGTAATATAACCATCGATCTCTGCCGCAAAAATCATGCCCAAAAGCGTTATGACGGTTTTCATGTGCTTCTCAGCGAGTTGGACGATTGTGTCCCATCAAGTGAGAGCATTGAACATTTTGCAGATGTAAAAGCTCTATCGGAGTGCATAAACGGCTGGTTAGCAAAACTGCCACCGGAAGACAGGAATATCTTTTTACGCCGTTACTGGTATGGTGAAGCGGTCAGCGCAATTGGCAAAAGCAAAGGTCTCTCCGCAAATGCCATGACGCAAAAGTTATTCCGTATGCGCAGCTCATTAAAAAGGCATTTAGAGAAGGAGGGCGTGATGATATGACACACATGGCGGCACTTAATATTTTTGAGAGCTTGAGCTACGTTGATCCACGCTATATAGAAGCCGCAGATACGGACAGGCTGAGTGCAACCAAGTCTCATTCATCCAAAGCTGCACGGACTATTTTGATTGCAGCCATTCTGGCATCCCTTCTGGTCGGAGCAGCCTATGCAGCAAGCCATCTTTTCAAAATGAATATCACGGAAAATACTTCACCTATCAGCACGGATTTTTGTGGCGTAAATGTGACGTACAACGATGTTGGACTCGTTCTTAATTTTGAAGGACCGGAAATGTGTCACCAGGTCGGTTTTAAAACAGGCTATCTCCCTTCGGAGCCCACATTCCATGATTACTATCCCGACGGCGAGTGGTACAGGGCACTGTGCGATGAAAGTGATGACCTGCCGGAAATCGGTTACAATATCTACGCAGATCAGGTTTCGTTAAAGACCAGTCTAATGATTGGCGGAAAAGCCAAGATTGTAAAAGAATATAGCTCTGGCGACCTTCAGGTCGTGGAAATTGAGTCCGACTATTCCGGCACAAGTTTTGAGATTTCAGGTGTTACACAAGCCAGCTTTATCATTGTCTTCGACACTGCAAACGGCTACCTCGTCAGAATCGCCAGCAGTCGTTACGGCATTGACGAGCTGGAAAAAATTCTGGCAGGCATGGAGTTATATGTTTATATGGAAACAAACACTCCAAGGTGGTATTCGGACTATGGTTTTATCAATCCGGGAAGGGGCTGAACCTATGAGAAAAGTAATAATTGCTTTGCTGGCCGCTGCCTTGCTGCTCACCGGCTGCGGAAAACGATCTTCACATAGCACACCGATCTTGCCGAAAGTAACGTATGCCGAAGTTCCAGCTGTTACTGCACCTCCTACACCAGCTCCACCAGAGTGGCCGGCTTTGTTTGATGATGATATCCCGTCGAAGATATCTGAGCTGTACATTATGGATGAGGGTTTCAAAGCCAATGCTGTTGCCGGGCTTGACGATACACTGCTAGCCGCAGATCTGGACGAGCCGGAATATCAGCTGGTGTTGGCACACTATCGTTTGACCGACGCAGGGATGGTCGAAGTGACAGACAGGATGGTACTGCTGCAGGGGCCGAACGAAGAGGATACATACCAGGCAGAGATACGCGGTATCTCTGCAGGGCCGGACGGCTGCTATTATGTGCTCACCGCCGAAGCGCCGCGAAAAGCGCTGCATATTGATTTGGCGGCAGGCAGCTATGAAATCGCAGAGAACCCGGATTACAGCGGTAAATTCAAAGTGCTGAAATACAGTACCGACGGAGTTCTGCTGGATGCAGTGGATTATAATAATCTTCCCATTGATGCTACCGGCGCGTTTACGGCCTGCGCCTCGGGGAAGCTTTTGGTATTTGCCTTTGATTCCATCTCGGAAGATCAGCAAAAGAATGAATTCGATTTCACAACTATAAATTCTACATCTCTTATTGTTTTGGACTTCAATACCGGGAAATACGATGCTTACAAATATGGAATGGATCTTGTAGGCGCAGCCTGCCCATACGGTGAAAATGCCATGGTTTTTATGGAGCGGATATCTGAAAATCCGGATGCGGGACTGTTTCTTCTGAACCTGAACACAGGGGAATTTGGAAAAATAAGCTGGCCTTACACCTTTGGTGAATATGATTCAGGGCATACTCCGTTCTGCTTTACCAGTGGGAGCGACGTAATTGTGAATAACCAGCGTTATTACGGAATATTTAACCCCGAGACATGCGAGTATGACCCGTTATTAAACTCAATTCCGGAATATCAGAGTGAACCAGATCCGGAATTCCCGGACCTTCTGGATTATCCCATGTTTTCAACTTGCTGCCGTGTTGGTGAAAAAACCTTTGTCGGTGCAGTTGCCATGAACTCAGCACCGCTTTATGTGGTATGCCCTGCGTGAGACAGGTTTTTTCTCATCCTATTTCGTCTATATACATGATCAAAACGGGAGAAGCATTAAGTGCGCAACAATCAAAAAAGTGGACACGAACAATTGTTAATGATGGTTGGAAAAAACATAGTATATAGGTGAAGACGGAAAGAGGTGACAGCCGATGACAGAT
>JAKSSN010000071.1 GCA_024403095.1 Oscillospiraceae bacterium | reverse complement strand
GGCTTCCCCAAGAAGAAGGATCTGCGCGGCGCACGTTCCATCTACAACAACATCATTCCTTCCTCCACTGGTGCTGCAAAGGCTGTTGGCAAGGTTATCCCCGAGCTGAACGGCAAGCTGACCGGTATGGCAATGCGTATTCCCGCTCCGGACATTTCTGTTGTTGACCTGACTGTCCGCCTCGAGAAGGCTGCTACCATGGATGAGATCAAGGCTGCTATGAAGGCTGCTGCAGAAGGCCCCATGGCTGGTGTTCTTGAGTATGTTGACGACGAAGTCGTTTCCTCCGACTTCCGCTCCGATGCACACACCTCCATTTTCGACGCTCAGGCTGGTATCGCTCTGAACGGCAACTTCGTCAAGCTCGTTGCTTGGTACGACAATGAGTGGGGCTTCTCCAACAAGATGATCGACCTCACCCGTCACATCGACTCCGTCCGCAAGGCCTAATCGATATTTTGGATTTCAGCCCGGGAGCATATGCTCCCGGGTTTTCTTTTTGCAGCGAACTTCACGGAAATGAGGAGATGTATGAGATACGAGAATGTGGTGTATGGTACTTTTCAAAAGCGGATCAATCGGTTTGTGGCTGAAGTGCTGATCGATGGGAAAATAGAGACTGTTCATGTAAAAAATACAGGCCGCTGCAGGGAACTGCTGCTACCTGCAGCAGAAGTGAGCCTTATGAAGAGCAGTAATCCGCAAAGAAAAACTGCATATGACCTTATTAGCGTACAGAAACCGGGGCTTGGCTGGGTTAATATCGACAGTCAGGTTTGCAATACCGTAGTAAAGGAGTGGCTGGAACAACAGGATTATCAGGTGATCCAGCCAGAATACACGTTCGGCGCTTCCCGTTTCGATTTTTATATGGAGAAAAACGGGGAAAAGTATTTGCTGGAGGTAAAGGGCTGCACGTTGGAACGGGAAGGAATTGGCTATTTCCCGGATGCTCCAACTGCGCGAGGGGTGAAACATTTAAAAGAGCTTATTGCAGCGCAGGAATTGGGTTATCATTGTTCACTTGCCTTTGTAATTGCAATGCCAAAAATAAGCATGGTTTTGCCAAATACCGCAACAGATCCGTCCTTCGCTGCAGCTCTCAACAAAGCTATGCTGGCAGGGGTAAATGTGGTAATGCTGCAGTGTTATACATCACCGGATGAAATATATGTGAAGCAGAGCTCATAAAGGCTGTTTATGCTTCTATTGGGGCATAAGTGTGCTTTTTGCGGGCGATAAGCCTTCTTTTTACAGGTTTGTAATAGGAATGTTCTTGTCTTGTTTACATAAGATAGTGTATAATGCCTTATAATATGATATGAATTAGAATTTTACGTATACGCGTCTTTGAGAGGAGTTCCCAATGGCAAAAAAGACTGAAGGGCAAAATTACATGCATGGCGCAGCTATTCTTGCGGCAGGCGTTGTAATAATGAAAATCCTTGGTTTCCTTTATAAGGTACCTATCGCTAACGTTATTGGTGATGATGGTTATTCCATGTTCATTGCCACATACAATGTGTATAATGTGTTCCTTACGCTGGCAACAGCGGGATTTCCGGTTGCTCTTGCACGGTTGATCGCTGAGGCAGATGCAGTTGGCAGAAAAAACCAGATCCGGCGTACATTCACAGTTGCTTCGTTCACTTTTGCCGGAATAGGAATCCTGTTCACTGCCATTATGTTCTTTTTCCCGAACTATATTGCAACAGATATCCTTCACAATCCTGGCGCTGCGCTTAGCATCCGCATGATGTCGCCTTCTGTGCTGCTGGTGTGCATGCTTTCGGCTCATCGCGGCTATTGCGAAGGCCATGGCAATATGATTCCAACCACGGTTGGGCAGGTTCTGGAAGTACTGGTAAAGGTGATTGTAGGTCTTGCAGCGGCCATGCTGGTCATGCGACTGAACCTCGGGAAGAACGCAGCATCGGCAGCAGCCATATCCGGCGTTGTGGCAGGGTCACTTGTTGCACTGATTTATATGGTGGTGTTCAAGCGCCGTCATTACGACCGTGATACAGAACCATCGGACGACATCCCCAACCGGTGCCGCAGGATCTTTGTTCGTTTTATAAAAATTGGCATACCAGTTGCAGCGGGATCCTGTGTAATGGCTTTCCTGAATCTGATCGATTCCAGCCTTTGTATGGGCCGTCTTCAGTCGGCTGCAGGCTTCAGCCTTTCTCAGGCACAAACGCTTTATGGCGTATATGGCGAGGCACAGAACCTGTTCAATCTGCCTGCCGCATTTATTACTCCCATGTGCATTTCCATTGTCCCGGCTATTTCCAGCGCTATCGCAAGAGGGGCGCATGACGAGGCAACTGCCATTTCCGAAGATTCGATGCGTATTTCCACTGCGTTATCTATGCCTATGGGCATGGGCCTGGCAGTGCTTTCGGCACCGATCATGCATCTGCTTTATCCTCAGGCGCATTCCTCCGGCCCACTGCTCCTGCTGCTTATGGGCATCGCTTCTTTCTTCGTTTGCTTTGTGCTTATGGAAAATGCAATTTTGCAGGCTTCCGGCAAGGAACGTTTTCCTATGTACAGCATGATTGCCGGCAGTTTTGTGAAAATCGCAGTCAACTGGTTCCTGGTCGCGAATCCGAAAGTTAACATTTACGGTGCTCCGATCGGTACGCTCTGCGGTTATTTTGTAATGGGAGCGATGAACTTTGTATTCATGTGTGTAACACTGGATAAGAATCCCCGCCTTCGCGTTATTATGTTAAAGCCCTTTATTGCCAGCGCAGCTATGGGCGGCGTAGTCTGGGCAGTATATCGCGTTCTTGCTTCGCTGATCGGCGAAAGCGGGCGTATACAGCTGCTGATCGTAATGTGTGCCGGAATTGCTGCTGGCGTTATTGTATATCTTGCAGCTGCAATTCTGCTGCGCGCAATCACAAAAAAGGATATGGAGCTGATTCCCGGCGGCAGAAAGATTGCAAAGCTGCTGCATATGAAATAACAGGGGAGTGACGATATGAGACTGGATAAATATTTAAAGGTATCCCGCTTAATCAAACGCAGAACCGTGGCCAATGAAGCTGTGGATGGCGAAAAAGTAACGGTGAATGGCCGCCAGGTGAAACCCAGTTACCAGGTAAAGGAAGGGGACATTATAGAGATCACCTTTGGTAAGCGAGTGGTTAAAGTGAAAGTGCTGAGCACAGAGGACAACGTATCGAAAAATAACGCATCCGCAATGTACAGCGAAGTTGTATAGAGAATAAAAAGTAACCCCCTCAGTTTGAACTGAGGGGGTTACTGCATCGTATGATTATATAAAAATCAGATGATGAAGGGCTTAACAGCCTCGTCAGCCAGCTCGGCTTCGGAGCTTACGCTGATCACAAAGTCGATGCCTTCTTCTGCTGCAAACTTATCCAGCCAAAGAATGAAAGCGGTGAAGCTTTCCTGATTCTTGTCGTTAACCAGTTTGTAGAAGTTATCGATAAAGAAATGAGTAATATCGTAGTTGCCGGAACGAACTCCGCAAATAAGACCCTTAAGAAATTCATAAGAACCGATATCATAATCACCGGCATCAATCAGACGAGCCTGACGGGGAATATCATAAGTGAGCTTACGCTCTTTTTCAATAACAACAACATCGCCCTTAGCGTTTTCAACGGCGTCGATGACCATGTCGACCAGACGCTTGGTTTTTCCGGAACCTTTAAGGCCCATAATAAGCTTAACCAAAACAGCAACACTCCTTTAACTAATATTTGGCTTTGCAGCCAGTCTGTTTTGTTGAGTCTATGTTACCATTTTTTTCGCGTTTAGGCAATAGCGGAAATCGCGATAATGGATAAACAATCATAGCCCGAGCTTCTTTGTGAAAAAGAGCAGACGGATATGATTGCGAATGAATGATAAAAAGTGTATAATCATGTTGAAAATGAGAAATATCGTCATATTTTATAAGAATATGGTACATATACTCAAAATACGGAGCAGTGTGACAAATGAAGAAAAAAAAACTCACGAGATCAGGCAGGAATGATGGGATCCTTATCGCCGTCCTCCTGGTTGTTGGAATCGGCTCTGTGCTTTGGTGGTTCCTTAGCAGAGAAACAGGAGGGAGAGTGATCATAAGAATTAATGGTCAGATTACGGCGACCTATTCGCTGAACGAAAACGGAGAATATAAACTGAACAATGGTACAAATCTGCTGGTGATTCGTAACGGAAAAGCCTGTATGACGGAAGCGGACTGCCCGGACCGCATTTGTGTGAAAACGGGGTGGATCCAATATAATGGGCAAACGATTACCTGCCTGCCCAATAAGGTCACTGTTGCGGTGGAAGAAGAACAGAGCGGAATCGACCTGGTTGCGTAAAACAGCGGTCCTGAAGGAGACAAATGCTTTAGAAGAAAGCAGCCGGGAACAGGATTGAATTGCCAGTCATAAGAATAAATGCATTACATAATATAAATATCATAATATTATGACAACCATATCAGTAAACAGATTAACATAATATAAATATTATGTTTTTATGTAACCTACTTGAAAATGTTAAAATCCAGCAGCATAGAGGTTTATGCTGCTGGATTTTTGGTTATTAGTTTTTCGTTACGCCTCTGCTTCCTGTGTGCTGCAGCAGAGTTCTCCATTTTCTACATCAATGCGTAATACACTTTCAGGACCGATCTCGCCGGAAAGAATCGTGCGAGCAATCAAAGTTTCTACGCTGCTCTGAAGGAAGCGGCGCAGCGGTCTGGCGCCATAGAGCGGATCAAATCCGCGGTCAATGATCAGCTGCTTTGCGGCCTCAGTGATTTCCAGGTGAAGAGATTTGTCTTCCAGGCGCTTGCGCAGTGACTCAGTCATGATATCAATGATATTTCCCAGGTTTTCCTTTGTCAGCGGGCGGAACATAATGGTTTCGTCCAAACGGTTCAGAAATTCAGGCCGGAAGCTGCGCTTTAATTCAGCCATTACCATTGTTCTGGCTTCCTCGCTGATGCTGCCATCGGGTTCGATTCCATCCAGCAGGTACTGGCTTCCCAGGTTGGAGGTTAGGATGATGATCGTATTTTTAAAATCAACCGTTCTTCCCTGGCTGTCTGTGATGCGGCCATCGTCCAGGATCTGAAGCAGAATATTAAATACATCCGGGTGGGCCTTTTCAACTTCGTCAAACAGAACTACGCTGTATGGCTTGCGGCGGACTGCTTCGGTGAGTTGGCCGCCTTCATCATAGCCCACATATCCCGGAGGGGCTCCAATCAGGCGGGAGACGGAAAATTTTTCCATGTATTCCGTCATATCGATACGAACGATGTTGTGCTCATCATCAAAAAGGCATTCAGCAAGCGACTTGGCAAGTTCGGTTTTACCAACGCCTGTGGGACCAAGAAAGAGGAAAGAACCAATCGGGCGGTTGGGGTCAGCAATTCCGGCGCGAGAACGGAGAATTGCATCGGTAACAAGCTGCACGGCTTCTTCCTGGCCAACCACACGTTTGTGAAGATAATGGTCCAGATGAAGGATTTTTTCGCGTTCGCCCTCCAGCAGTTTGGAAACAGGAATGCCCGTCCATTTTGCCACAATACCGCTGATCTCTTCTTCGGTTACTGTGTCGTGAACCATAGTGTTTGCCTTGCGATTTTCGGATGCTTTTTCAGCTTCTTCCAGTTTCTTTTCCAGTGCTGGCAATTCGGAATATTTCAGGCGGGCGGCGGTTTCGTATTCATACTTCAGCTGGGCATTTTCAATTTCGGCGTGCATTTTTTCAATGTCGCTCTTCAGGCGTTTGACTTCATCCACGCTGTTCTTTTCACTTTCCCAAAGGGATTTCTTTTCATTGAAGCCGTCTTTCAGGTTTGCAAGCTCTTCGCGCAGCTTTTCCAGACGATCCAGGCTCAGCTTGTCATCCTCTTTCTTCAGAGCCATTTCTTCAATTTCCAGCTGCATGATCTTGCGGCGGATATCGTCCAGTTCCGCAGGCATAGAATCAATCTCAGTACGGATCAGGGCACATGCCTCATCAACCAGGTCAATGGCTTTGTCGGGCAGAAAACGGTCTGTAATATAGCGGTTGGAAAGGGTTGCAGCTGCAACCAAAGCATTATCGTGAATGCGAACACCATGGTAAACTTCGTAGCGTTCCTTTAAACCACGGAGAATGGAGATCGTATCGGCAACGGTGGGCTCATCTACCTGCACCGGCTGAAAACGGCGTTCCAGTGCGGCATCTTTTTCAATATATTTGCGGTATTCATCCAATGTGGTTGCACCAATGCAGTGCAGTTCGCCGCGGGCGAGCATTGGCTTCAGCAGATTGCCTGCATCCATGCTGCCTTCGGTTTTGCCGGCGCCAACAATTGTATGCAGTTCATCAATAAACAGAAGAATGCTTCCTTCTGACTTGCGGATCTCTTCCAGAACGGCTTTCAGCCTCTCTTCAAATTCGCCGCGATACTTCGCGCCGGCGACCAGAGCACCCATATCCAGGCTGAAGATGGTTTTTCCTTTCAGCCCCTCAGGCACATCGCCGCGTACAATACGCTGAGCAAGACCTTCGGCGATGGCGGTTTTACCAACGCCTGGCTCACCAATCAGGACAGGATTGTTCTTTGTTTTGCGAGAAAGAATGCGGATCACATTGCGGATCTCCGTATCACGGCCAATCACAGGATCCAGCTCATTTTCTCTGGCGCGTTTAACCAGATCGGTTCCATATTTAGAAAGTGCATCATAGGTGCTTTCCGGATTGTCGCCTGTAACAGGGGAGGATTTTACTTTGCTGAGTTCCTGAATAAAGCTGTTCTTCAGAATACCGTGATCGGCAAAAATACGCTTGATTGCAGCAGTAGGTGCGGCAAATACACCGATCATCAGGTGTTCAACAGAAATATATTCATCTCCCATGCTCTTTGCAGCCTTTTCTGCCGCATTCAGAACTCGTTCGGTTTCTGCAGAGAGATAGACCTGAGATTCTGAGCCAACTTTGGCAAAACCAGTGATCACGGTGTCAAGCTCGCGGATCAGTTCGTTGCAGTCGGTTCCCATTTTGCCGAGCAGGGAAGGAATCAGCCCGCCATCCTGGTCGACAAGCGCGTAAAGCAAATGCTCAGGCATAATATAATTGTTGTGGTTTTCTGCTGCCATCGCCTGAGCGGTCTGAACAGCTTCAAGGCTTTTCTGTGTAAAATTCTGTGCATTCATAGTTTCATAACCTCCTGACAGAGAATCATAAGGAATGCTCGTAGGAAAAGGTGCGAGGAGCACCTTCCGGGCAGTTTAGATGTGGATTCGAGAGTTGATCATGTGGGAGTAGTAGGCAGCTTCCACTTCGTGGGCATCCAGAGAACCATTCAGGTATGCCTTCATCAGTTTATCAAACAGTTTAATATATTCTGAAATTGTTGCTGCAAGCTCGTCACTTGAGCAGTTCACATCAGGAATTGCAATGTTTCGCACGAACTTACCATCAAACAGTGCGTAATCGTGCCGGGTGCCGGTCAACTGCGTGAGGTGTGCATCCTCGATGCGCTTCCATAAACGGAAAAATTCTGCCATGGCATTGATCAGCACGGAAGACTGTGTGCGAAAAATAACAGAGAGTTCGCCGAGTGATACATCTCCGGAGCGGTACAGTTCAACCTCATATTTTACAGTAGGACGGTATTTATACTCCAGGCTGCTTTTCAGCGACATACTTAAACTGTTTGGGGAGAAAAAGGGAACCAAATCGCGGGAAGGTGCCATAAGCTGCTCAATGGCGGATAGAATGTCATTAATACGGCGCTCAGGCGTTGTGTAATTCACGTATTCCGCCAGGATCTGATTGATCAGATTGGAACGGTTCGTGCCTAGCTTGTGTGCAAGAGCGTCAACTTCATGAACGACCTCGTCATTCAACATCAGGCTGTACAATGTTTTCTTCATGATCTCTGTCTCCTGTAATATTTTGTGATTACAATATACGCCTTGATAAATAACTTGTCAATAGGATTATATAAAAACACAAGCAAATTATATAAACTCAATGTGCTTGATTTTTGCTCCGCCCTTAGGTATAATAGCAAAGCAAATGAATAACACGGAGAGTTACTCAAGTGGTCGAAGAGGCGTGACTCGAAATCTCGTAGGGTGTGAATAGCACTGCTAGGGTTCAAATCCCTAACTCTCCGCCA
>JAKSSN010000070.1 GCA_024403095.1 Oscillospiraceae bacterium | reverse complement strand
CGCCTCTGCACACATCCTTCTGAGATGCTTGAGTTCTTCAACATGGATGGTACCCCTGGTGCAACCTGCCTGATCTGGGAGCACTACATTGAATCCACCGGAAAGCCCTGCTCCAACCCCCGTGTTATTGTTCCCCGTGATATGGTTGATAACCGTATTCCCGGCAACAAGCCCCAGGAAGTTGCAGTTCGTTCCTTTGGCGTTCGTATGCCGCCTTCCACTGCTGCCAACCCCAACTATGGTATTATGGGTATGGTTCAGGTTGTTCCCACCAGCATTGCATGGCTGTGGCGTCTGATCTCCCCGCGTGGATTTAAGAACCCCTCTATTGCAGATACCAATGCAGGTGCAGGTCTGAAGAGCGAAGGCGTTGGCTCCTACTGGCCCTTTGCAACCGGCCTTAAGGTTACCCAGGCAAATCTGCTGCTCAGACAGATGATCGATACTCCGAACACTCTGAATGTCCTGATCCCCAACCAGCACATTGGTGTTTATAAGGTTGGCTTTATGGGCGAGTGGCTGACCCGTGAATATCTGGCACGCCGCGTTGGCGCAATTCGTCAGAAGCACCTGGTTCCCGCCCGCTGCCCGCTGCTTGGCTACTCCCTGGACGAGATGAAGATCGATGGTCAGTTTGTCCGTCGTACCTTCCTGCGCCCCGAGCTGCAGTCTAAGATGAAAGAAGATGGCTACGATGCCGGTGCCAAGATCCTTACCGACTACTTCAAAGAACAGGTTCAGCAGTTCCTTACTGACGATCTCGACCCGCTGGGCCGCCAGATCATTGAGCTGTGCCTGAACGATGCTCCTCTGGAAGAGTATGTAAAGCTCACTCCGATGAAGCAGGTTGCCGGCTGATTTACAGTTAAATAATATAAAACGCCTGCCGAAAGGCAGGCGTTTTTCTGCCTGAGATTGTTACGAGAATCAGGCTTGACTAGATAAACTATATTAAGTATATTATTTACAAATGCATTATAGAAAGGGATTTCTTATATTATGAGCGAATGCACACACGATTGTTCTTCCTGCGGTGAAAACTGCGCTTCCCGCCAGCAGGATCTTCGTAAACCCCTGCGCCCGGAATCCACAGTAAAAAAAGTAATCGCTGTTGTAAGCGGCAAGGGCGGCGTAGGCAAATCACTGGTTACCTCGCTTATGGCCTCTGAAATGCAGCGTCGCGGCCATAATGCTGCGGTTCTGGATGCGGATATTACCGGCCCTTCCATTCCTAAGTCCTTTGGCATCCATGAGCATTGCGTTGGCACGGAGGAATATCTGTTCCCTGTTACCACTAAAACCGGGCTTCAGGTCATGTCCATTAACCTGATCCTTGAAAACGATACCGACCCCGTCGTATGGCGCGGCCCTGTGATCGCAGGTGCAGTTACCCAGTTCTGGACGGATGTTCTTTGGACGGATGTTGATTTTATGTTTGTTGACATGCCTCCCGGAACTGGCGACGTTCCTCTTACGGTTTTCCAGTCGCTGCCGGTAGACGGTATTATTATTGTAACCACTCCGCAGGACCTGGTTGGAATGATCGTTGCCAAGGCAGTAAATATGGCCAATATGATGAATATCCCGGTTCTTGGAATCGTAGAGAATATGTCGTATTTCAAGTGCCCTGACTGCGGAAAAGAGCACAGCATTTTTGGCACTTCTAAGGTTGCTGAAATTGCAAAGGAATATGCCATTCCTCACTTTGCCCGTCTGCCGATCGATCCGGCTGTTGCTGCCCTGGTTGATGCCGGCAAGGTGGAAGAGGTAAGCGGTGAAAACATTGCGGAGCTGGCAAACGTGATTGAAAAGCTCTGAGCTATTTGAAAAGGTGATTTATTATGATTATTTCTGTTGCATATGACGAGGGCCAGATCGGCGAACATTTTGGCCATGCAAAGATGTTTGCTTTTTACGAGTTTGACGAAGCAGGGGAGCAGGATGTTACCAAAAAGCTGGTAGATTGCTCAGATCGTCATGGTCATAATGATATGGCTCAGCTGATGAACGAGAACCATGCGGATGCAGTTATTGTTGGCAACATGGGCGATGAGGCAAAAGCCGCACTGCTCAGTATGGGTATTATTCCTGTGATCGGTTACTGCGGCCCGGCAGATATGGCTGCGGAAATGCTCGCTTACGGTCAGCTGCCCATTAATCCTTATGAAGGCGGCGGCTGCGGCGGAGGATGCGGCGGCTGCAGCGGTGGCTGTGGCGGCGGCTGCGGCGGTGATGAAGAAGGCGGCTGCGGCTGTGGCTGCGGACACTGATCGGCAAAACAACATAAAAAAGGTGACTCGAAAGAGTCACCTTTTTTATTCTGCCTGCTTAGCTGCAGGAGCCTGAATGCGGTTTGAGCGATTTACAAACAGATCTTCCGGCACGTGAGGCTTGCGCAGGTTGCGGATGAGAAGAATGCCGCAAACAATGGCAAGTACCAGGGACAGAAGCTGTGATACACGAAGCGAAGTCCCAGCAATATAAAGGCTGTCGCTTCGCAGTCCTTCAATCCAGAATCGGCCGATGCCGTACCACACAAAATAAGAAAGCATGTGCTGGCCATCAAATCTGCGTAAGCCTTTTCGGTTTATGATCACCAGCAGAATATAGCCAACCAGGTTCCATAAGCTTTCATATAAAAAAGTGGGGTGTACGTAGATCGTGTTTCCACCGGGAACGGTTAAGCCCATGCGGCAGAAGATCTCGGTTTCGGCTCCGTATGCCTCGCGATTAAAGAAATTGCCCCATCTGCCCAAAACCTGGCCGATCAGAAGGGCAAACACGACTAAATCGAGCATTGCGCCAAGGGGAATCTTTTTGTGACGGCAGATAAGAAATATCACAAAAAGCCCTGTGAGGACGCCACCGTAGATGGCAAGCCCTCCTTCCCAGATAGCGATTATTCGGTCTGGGTGGACGGAATAAAAATCCCACTGAAATGCTACATAATAAAGACGGGCTCCGATGATAGAGCAGGGAATGATAAAAATGAAAACATCGTATACGTCATCTTCTTTAATGCCGTAGCTTTTCGCCCGTTTGGTGCAATACCAAATGGCAAAAAGAAAAGCAAAAGCAATAATGGCGCCATACAGGTGAATTGTGCGGCCAAATAGCACGAAGCTCTCGGGCGGATTCATGCTAAGGTGAAGAAAGGGAAAAGAGATTATTTCAGTTTGTGTCATCGTCTGAATCTTCCTCCGGGTGAAGGTTCTGTAAAATCATGTCGCAGGCAAGGCTGTCGGCAAGCTGTGCGAGGTCATCGGCGGTTACTTCCTGAGCAAGTTCTGCCACTACATCGGGTGTATAATCAAGGCCATTCAGCAGCTGCTCTAAGATGAACCGGTCAAGCGCTTCGGGCTGATGGAGCAGTTCCTGAAAGCGGGAATAAACTGCCTGCCGTGCGTTGGATATCTCCTCATCCGAAACGCATTTCTGCTGTATGGAACTGATCAGAGGCGGCTCGGCCAAAGCAAGGGAATTGGAAGAGAGGAACAACACCCCTTTTGAGAGATCGTATTCAGCGCCAGTCAGCTGAGCGAAAACTTCAAGGGCCGCAACATCAGGATCGTCCATCCATTCACCAATGCGGTAACCATGAATCGTAGCCTCCGGAAAGTCCGAAAGCTCGGTTTCCACGCGGCGCGGCTCGTCTTCCAGTGCGTTCATGCGGATGTCGGTACCAATATCGTCATTCAGCTCGCCGCGGGGAAGCGTGCACAGACTGTCTTTTAATAACTTGGCTGCCTGTTTTGGTGAAACAGGGCCGGTAACAACGATTTCAACCGGGCAGCTGCGGATGTAGTCCTTATAATATTTGCTGATCTTCAGGTAGGAGATGCTGCGTATCGTGTCAGTGTCGCCCTGTTCATTAATGGAATAGTCTTCGTAGCAGCACATCTGATCGGAACAGATCCGCAGCGGAGAAGCCTGCGTGAGGCCGGTTAAATTCTCGTTTTCTGTAAGCTCATCGATCACCGAGGTAACCACATGCGGTAAGAAGAGGCCGCCTTTAGTGTATGGCGTGGTAAGGACCTGGCCAACAAGCGAAAAACCCTCGCGGAGGTATGATACATCGGGAATTTCGCAGTAGATGCCGCTGGAATGCACTTCGCCAAACCTGCGAACTGCCGGCTTAAGCTTCATGCTGCCATGGCCTGCCAACATACCGGCCAAAGCCTCAGGGCTGGGATATGCCTTGGTTGCGTGGCAGAGAATATGGGGAATTACTGCGTTTTCCGAAGCAGTATCGCGGTCCAGCTGCGAGAGAAGGTTGATGCTGACAGCTATGCAGCTGCTGTTGGTTTCAAGGCAGTTGAGAAAAACACCCGGCAGGAGTTCCTGTCTGCGTATATCCATTGATGCACACCTCCATACGATATTATTGCCAGTATAGCATTAATTCGCCAGATTGTGTACTGTTTTTAAAGCATCCGGAGGGGGGAGATAAACAAAATAATAATTAACTGATTCCGCTGTTGTCACACAGGACATGAAATGATAATATTAACTTGGAGAGTTTCCGAAGGAAATCTTTTTTAGAGAGGTTGAAATATGGGAGTTGCAAATATTATCTCACTGTTAAGTGGAGTTGCATTGTTCCTCTTCGGTATGACCCTGATGGGGGACGGCCTGAAAAAGGTTGCAGGTTCCAAAATGGAACTGATTCTATATCGGCTGGCCGGTACGCCGCTGAAAGGCCTTCTGCTTGGCCTTGCAGTAACCGCTGTGATTCAGTCCTCGTGCGCAACATCGGTTATGGTGGTTGGCTTTGTCAACTCGGGAATGATGGTTTTGCACCAGGCGATCTCCGTTATACAGGGTGCTATTATTGGTACAAGCGTTACCGGTTGGGTAATCAGCTTATCGTATATCGAAGGTACCGGCGGCTGGCTTTCTCTGGTTTCTACCAGCACGCTCAGCGGTATTATTGCTGTGGCAGGCATTTATTTCCGCATGTTCAGCAAAAAGCAGGTCCACCACCATATTGGCGATATTATGCTGGGCTTTGCTATTCTTATGTTCGGCATGCACGAGATGAGCGGTGCTGTTGCGCCCCTTAAGCAGAACGAGGGATTCCTTTCGCTGCTTACTGCATTTTCAAATCCTTTTCTTGGCATTTTAGTTGGTGCAGCCTTTACTGCAGTGCTGCAGAGTGCATCAGCAGCAATCGGTATTCTGCAGGCTCTTTCCGCAACGGGAGCAATGACATTTGCGGCTGCCTACCCGCTGATTCTTGGTATTGCAATTGGCGCCGGCGTGCCGGTTCTGATCTCTTCCATTGGCGGCAAGGCCGAAGCAAAAAGAACTGCCTGGCTTTACATGGTAATTGAGGTGTTTGCAGCAGTTATCGGTGCAGTACTGTATTATCTTCTGGCAGCCTTTATTCCGGCAGTAGGTGCCCTTAATGTTTGGGTGGTGAATCCTTTTACGGTTGCGGCGGTGAATACCGTTTTCCGTATGGTCGCTGCTGTGTTCCTTATGCCGCTTAACCGCATGATGGAAAAGCTTGTAACTGCAATGATAAAAGTTTCGGAGCAGGAGAAAGAAGCAAATGCTTCGTTTGACCGTTTGGATGAGCGATTCCTGGCTCACCCTGCTCTGGCTTTGGAGCAGAGCCGCCTTACTGTGGTTGATATGGCCAATCTGGCACTCAAGAACCTTTATCGTTCGCTTGATATTATTGTGGATAAATTTGATGCGGAAACGGCAAAGAATATTGTTTATTATGAAGATATTCTTGACCAGTACGAAGATAAGCTGGGCACCTATCTGATGCGCATCAATTCAAACGAGCTGAATCGTGAGCAGAATGAGAATTTCTCAAAATATCTGCATACCATCAGTGATTTTGAACGCATTGGTGACCACTCAAACAACCTTTGTGCAGTTGCAGAAGAAATACAGGATAAAAAGATTCAGTTTACCGAGGATGCGGTGAAGGAGATGTATCGCCTTTCAGAGGCAGTTCGTGAGATCCTTGGCTTGGCGATCAATGCTTTTATTCAGGATGATGAGGAGATTGCTTTTCGTGTGGAACCGCTGGAAAGCTGTATTGATGGCCTCTGCGACCAGATGAAGGCAAACCATGTGGCACGCCTTCAGGCAGGTAAATGCTCCTTAGCACAAGGCTTTGTATTCAATGATTTTATTACCAACTGCGAGCGTGTTGCAGACCACTGCAGCAACATTGCCATTGCTGTAATTGAGCTGAACCACGATGTGTTTGATGCACATGACTATGTGAACAGCATTCAGAAGGTCCACGGAACTGCATTCGAACGCTACCTTAAGGAGTATTCGGACCGCTACGGATTCTGATCGTTCAACTGAATAACTAAAAAAGAACCGGTCTGATTATCAGACCGGTTCTTTTTTGTATTTTCAGGTTTTATTCATCAATTGCGTTCAGTGTTATTTCCACATGGTCGCCCCAATAGAAGGGGAGGTAATAGGTACGAATCTTGTGGTCATATACAAAGTTGTGAGGCACAGAGGGATCCAAACCACCGGGCTTTTTAACGATTACAGATACTTCGTAATCGTAGTTCCAGTAGAAGGACTGAACATTTGCCATCTCTTCAAACTTGAATTCCTGACCGTCGACGCGGAAGGAGATCACACTCTCGTCAAACTTTTCGCCGTCAACTTCCACACTGCAGGAATCAACGAGGCAGAGAGGAACACCGCGGTAGTAGCTGGATTTTGCATAGATCTCAAATCCGGTGATATTGCCTTCAGCATCCTTGATGTTCTTATAGCCGCGGCTGGAAACAGACTTGCCCCACTCGCCGATCGGCTTCTGAACGGGCTCTTCATAGCTGGGGTAGGTGCCCAGTGCATTATCCAGCATCTTGGAGTAGCGCTTGAAGGGAAGGAACGGATCTCCGGGAATGGGGCCGCCTTCGTATTCTGCAGAAATATAACCTTTGTAACCGCCGTCGGCAAGAATCTTCATTACCTGAGGATATTTATCGCCAATGGAAGGTTCAACACAGTCTTCGTTCATTTCCCAGAACTTACCGTGTACATGGAAGATATAAGGCAGATGCTCAATGAGTTCCTTCGGGTCGTGGTTTTCGGAACGACGAACCTGGAAGGCAAGCATTTTTTCGGCAGGATTCGTAAGGCCTTCCATGAACTTTGTCATGTGAGCTTCAAAGGCTGCACGGTTGCCGCCGGATTCCTCGCGGTAGATCTTGCAGACTTCATCGATCATGCTCTGGGATGCACCGTTCATAATTGCGCCGCGCATGAAGTAGCTGTTGGGGGAACTGACATCCTGAACAAACAGAGACATATCGGGAATAATGCCGATATATTTAGAACCGGACTGGCGGATGATCTCAATGGTTTTCTGGATTTCGGGAAGGTCAAAGGTGGAGGAACCATTGTGGATCTCAACACCAAGTTTTACATTGTTATCTTCGCAGATCGGTGCTGCAAGACGGAAAAGTTCGGGATCAAAGGTGCCGCCGATACGAATGATCGGGCAGTTGATGCCGGCTGCAAATTTGATGTGGCGCTCAAGGACTTCAAGACTCTCGCGAAGGGTAAGAGAACGGCCCTTAAACATATACTTATCAACAAAAAAGTCGTGGGCAACTGTTTTTGCACCATAGGTCCACATCAGCTCATTCCACTTTGCAAGATCCTCGGGATTGATATCCGGGCAGTTGCGGAAGAAAAGCTGACCCAGCATTTCCATACCGGTAATGCCAAGATTTGCCATTTCGCCGATGCATTCACCCCAGGTAAACTGGCCGGAGCGAACTAGATCACGAAAGCTGTAGATTGTAACACCGCGTTTAATAAAGCTGTTCACAATGAAACCCTCCAAATTTATGTATTTTTTTAATCGGGAAAATAATACGCATAAACAAATGCGCCTTACTCAGCGCCATTGGTATTATAGCTTAACGAGAGTAACAATTCAAGAAGATTATTTGCAAAGACTGCCAAAATAAAACACAGCAGTCGAAATGACTGCTGTGTTTATGTGAAGATATCTTGATAATTATTCTCCATAGCCCATAGGGTTTTTGCACTGCCAGTTCCAGCTGTCGCGGCACATATCATCTAGACCATACTGCGCATGCCAGTGCAGAAGCTCAGCACTCTTATCAGGGCTAGCATAGCAGGTGGCAACGTCACCGGGACGGCGG
>JAKSSN010000007.1 GCA_024403095.1 Oscillospiraceae bacterium | reverse complement strand
CACTGTCTCCGCGGGGGCTGCCTGATTGGCTGGCTTCTCGACAGGATCAACCGCTGGAGCCTTGCCACAGCTGCCTAAAACTGCTGCAAATAATAAGCAGCATACCAGCATAATGGCTTTTAATTTCTTGTTATTCATTGTATTTTCCTCCTAAAAAGGTTTCTGACGGATTTGTTTTTTGTTCCTGTAATAACAGACGGAACTTTTATCGTTTTTGTTTCAGCCCCTGAAGAATTTGTTTGCATTATACCACGGAATATAACTTAAGGTGTGAAAGGATTGTGAATGCGAAAGCGGCATGAGGAAACTCATGCCGCTTTTTGACAATATAGGTCTGGTTTTTATTCAAACTGAGCAGAATAGAGCTTATGGTAAAAGCCACGCTTTTTCATCAGTTCTTCGTGGGTGCCCTGTTCCACCACATCGCCGTCGTTTACCACAAGGATCAGGTCGGCATTTTTAATGGTGGAAAGGCGGTGGGCAATGACAAAGCAGGTCTTATCCTGCATCAGGCGGCGCATGGCATCCTGCACCTGGCGTTCGGTGCCGGTGTCCACGTTGGAGGTGGCTTCGTCAAGGATCAGCATGCGGGCATCATAAAGCATGGCGCGGGCAATGGTAAGCAGCTGCTTCTGCCCCTTGGAGATGTTGCCCCCGTTATCGCTGATCACGGTCTGGTAGCCCTGGGGCAGGCGCATGATAAAGGGATGAATGTGAGCTACTTTTGCCGCACGGATCACTTCCTCTTCGGTGGCACCTTCTTTGCCGTAGGCAATGTTATCAAAAATCGTTCCGTTGAAGAGCCACGTGTCCTGCAGCACCATGGCGTAGGCGCCGCGCAGGCTGGAGCGGGTGTAGGAATGGATCTCTTTTTCGTCCACGCAGATCATGCCGCCCTGCGCATCGTAAAAGCGCATAAGCAGATTAATGATGGTGGACTTGCCGGCACCGGTAGGCCCAACGATGGCGATCAGCTTGCCGGAATCGGCGCGCAGGCTCAGGTCATGCAGAATGGTTTTGCCCGGGTCGTAACCGAACGAAACATGCTGCAGTTCCACATCGCCCTTCACATCCTTCAGTTCGGCGGCTGCAGCAGCATCGGCAGCTTCCTCGGTTTCCTCCAGCAGATTGAACACACGCTCTGCAGCAGAAAGCGCGGAAAACAGCTCGTTGATGATGTTGGCAATTTCGTTGATGGGGCCGGAGAAACGGCGGGAATAAAGGATAAAGGATGAGATTTGGCCCAGGGAGACGCTGCCGAACATATACAGCGCACTGCCCAGCATGCCAACCAGCGCAAGAGAAATGTTGTTGATGCAGCCCATGGTCGGACCCATGGTAGAGCCATAATAGTCTGCGTCGTAATAGGCGTTGGCGGCACCGTGGTTCACACGGTCAAAATCCGCACAGACCTGGTCTTCGTAAGCATAGGCCTGAATGGACTTTTGGCCGGAAAGCATCTCCTCCACAAAGCCGTTCATGGTGCCATAGGCCTTGCTGCGTTTGGCAAACCGCGGCTGCGTTTTCTTGCGCATATACACGGTGTAGGAGATTGAAAACGGAATCGTGACCAGAATGACCACAGAAAGCAGGGGAGAAATGATCAGCATCATGATCAGCGAGCCAAGGACTGTGACAAAGCTGGTGAGGATGGCAACCACATCGGTGGCAAGGCAGGTGCTCACCACATCAATATCATAGGAAACGCGGCTGATAATATCGCCGGCGGCGTTGCGGTCAAAAAAGCTGACGGGTAAGCGCATGAGCTTATTGAATACATCCCGGCGCATGTTGCGTGCAATGCCCTTGCTGACATACATCATTACGATGTTGATGCCAATGGTGATCACGGAAGAGATCATATAAACCAGCAGCATGCGGTAGGCGTAGTATTTTACTGCGGCAAAGTTCACGTGGCCGGCCCCGGCGGCAGCTTCGTTCACGGCTTTTCCGGCAAGGTTTGGCCCAAGAAGCGAAAGAATATTGGAACCAACAGAAAACAAAAGCACAAGCAGCAGGATGGGCTGATAGCGGCGCAGATACTTCAGCAGCTTGCGCAGCGTGCCGCGGGCATCCTTTGGCTTTTTCATAACAGTAATACCCCGTGGCGGCATGGTCAGACCTCCTCTCCCATTTGTGTTTCGTATACCGAACGGTACTGGGGGCAGCTTTCCATCAGCTGGCTGTGAGTTCCCAGACCGGCGATCCGGCCCTCATCCAGCATCAGGATCTGGTCCAGCCCCATAATGGAGCTGACGCGCTGGGCAATGATCACGGTGGTGGATTCGCTGTGGTGCTCGCGAATGGCATGGCGCAGTTCGGCATCGGTTCTATAATCCAGCGCACTGGAGGAGTCGTCCAGAATCAGGATCTCCGGCAGGGCGGCAAGTGCGCGGGCAATCAGCACACGCTGGCGCTGCCCGCCGCTGAGATTGGCGCCTTTAATAGCTGCCGTATGCCGGTAGCCGTCGCTGTAGGCGGAGATAAAGGGATCGGCAAGCGCATCCACACCCGCACTGCGGATCTGTTCGGAGGAAAGGCTGCGGCCAAAACGGATGTTGCTTTCCAGTGTGTCGGCAAAGATCACATCATTCTGGAATACGGTGCCAAACTTCTGGCGCAGTTCTTTTACATCATAGCCGCGCACGTCTTTTCCGCCAATAAACACGTTGCCTTCTGTGGCATCATAAAAACGCATCAGCAGGTTGATGATGGTGGTCTTGCCGCTGCCGGTGGCGCCGATAATTCCCAGCGAACCGCCCTTGGGAATGGAAAAACTGATGTCAGTCAGCGCCGGCTGTGGTTCATCCTCTTTGCTCCCGGCGTTGGAATTCACTGCGTTGTAGTTAAAGGTAACATGGTCGAATACGATCAGGTCGCTGCTGGCTGTTTTGGCCAGCTGCTCCTCCGGCAGCGGAACCGGCTCGGGAGACTGGGAGATCACAGCACCGATGCGGGCCGCCGAGGCATTGGCTCGGCTGGCCATCATGAATACGCGGTTAATGGCCATGATGCTGAAAAGGATCATATTAAAATAGGTAAGAAAAGCAAGGATCACACCGGGCTGTGTCTGCCCGTTGTTCACGCGCCGTGCACCGATGAGAATAACAAACGTAAGACCGATGTTCAGGGCAGCGCTCATCAGCGGCCCGGGCAGGGACATCACAATGCCGGCCTTGCGGTCTGCGCGGTTCATCTGTTCGTTTGCCTCGTGATAGCGCTGCCGCTCATACTCCTCTTTGGAAAGGGCCTTCACCACACGGATGCCTGTGATGTTTTCGCGCATGATACGCACGATGGCATCGATGCGCTGCTGGACCCGGTCGAACAAAGGAATGCCGCGAAGTGAAACGGAAATAATTACCACCAGCATGATGGGAAGGATCACCAAAAGAATGGAGGCAAGGCCAACATCCATGCTTACCGTTACAATAATGCCGCCGATCACCGTAATGGGGGCACGAATACCCATGGTCTGCAGGATCTGGGCAAAGGTCTGCACGTTGTAGGAATCGGTCGTCATGCGCGAAATCAGAGAGGCCAGCCCCACCTCGTCGGTCTGGCGGCCGGAAAGATGGAGCGAGCTGAAAAACAGATCGCGGCGAATATCATAGGCTGTACGGCTGGAGTTGCGGATCGCAGTTCGGTTGGAACGGATGTTCAGCAGGCAGGTAAGAACTGCCAGCACGATCATCACAACGCCGCAGACGATCACAAGCGGAAGATCCTTTGCCGGCGCTGCCACGTCAATGGTGTATTCCAGCACGTAGGGCAGCAGAAGCTCCAGCATGGTTGCGGCCAGCTTCAGGACCAGGGCAAGCACAATGGTCCAGCGGTATTTTTTCATATAGGAGAGGATCAGTTTCATAGATGTTCACTCCGGGAACCAGATACTTTTTTTATTAATTAAATTAAATTCTCTTCCAAAGAAAAAGTCAAGGAAAAGAGCAGAGAAAACCCTTGAGACAAGAAATAAGGCTTGCAAATCGTGGAGGAAAAGGGCATAATTTGTGCCATGCGTCTGAAAACAAATGGAGTAAACACTGGAATGAATCATAAAAATAATCTTACTGAAGGGCCGCTTTTTTCGGCCATGATCGCTTTTACCATACCGTTCCTGTTCAGCAGCCTGCTGCAGACCATGTATGGTACGACTGATACGCTTGTAATCGGTAATTTTGGCAGTACGGCAGGTGTTTCCGCTGTAGCCACCGGCGCCCATGCCCTCAGCCTTGTCACCTTCTTTTCCATGGGCCTCTGTTCCGGCAGCACGGTTCTGCTGGGGCGGGCAATTGGCGCAAAAAATGATAAATACGCGGCCTCAATCGTTGGCAACACCATCATCGACTTTGGCGCGCTGAGCGTGGTGTTTATGGCAGCTGCCCTGCTGGGATACCGGCTGATCCTCCGCCTGCTGAACATTCCTCCCGAGGCCTTGAGTGAGGCCTACCGCTATATGATCATCTGCAGCATCGGTGTTCCCATGATCATCGGCTACAACACGGTTGGTGCGGTCCTGCGTGCCATGGGCGACAGCAAAAGCCCGCTGCTGTTTGTTGGTATTGCCTGCGCGGTAAACATCGCCGGCGACCTGCTGCTTACCGGAGTGTTTCACATGGGCGCTGCCGGTGTTGCCATTGCCACGGTGCTGGCGCAGGGAATCAGCTTTGTATTCAGCCTGATGTTTCTGATGAAAAAAGGCTTACCTTTTGCTTTCAGCCGCAAGGATATCCGCTTTAATAAGGAGACCTCGCTGCAGATGCTGAAGGTCGGCCTGCCCATCGGGATCCAGAGCATTATGATCAATCTGAGCTTTTTGTTTATCACGTCCATCATCAACTCCATGGGTGTGAGTGCAAGTGCAGCCATGGGCATTGGAGATAAGATCACGGGCTTTGCTTTTATGCCGCAGCACTCCTTCTCCGCTTCGCTGGCTGTTATCGTTTCCCAGAATATGGGCGCGGGACAGCCGGAGCGCAGCAGAAAGGCACTGAAATATGCGCTGCTCATCTGTATTGTGATTGAGGCGCTGTTTTTTGCCGTGTGCCTGGTGTTCCCGGCGTTCTTCCCCTCGCTGTTCTCGAAAGACCCGCAGGTTATAAAAATGACCGGTGATTATATGAAGGCCTATGGCGCGGATGCTGTGCTTACGGCAATGGCTTTCTGCATGGGCGGCTTTGTGAACGGCTGCGGAAAAACCACGTTTAACATGGCGCAGAACCTGATCGGCACATTCCTGGTGCGAATCCCTGCCACATGGGTCTTCTCACGCCTGCCCAATGCAAACCTTTTCCTGATCGGTCTTGCAGCACCGCTGTGCACGGTGATCAACGTGACGCTGCTGGCCTGGTATATCGGGCGCATGAAGCGAAAAGGTGAACTGAATTAATAAAAAAGATCGGAAGCATTGCTTCCAATCTTTTTTAGTTCTCAGTTGTTCAGTTTTCCCAGTGAATCTGGCAGGCGATGGCACCATTGTCCAGCACCTCAACGGTTGCCCAGCTTAAACGATAGCCTTTGCCGGCAGTGCCGGGGTTCAGAATGTGCACGGAGCCAACTTGGGTATTATCTGCGGCGTGGGTGTGGCCATACATGGCAATCTGTGCTCCCTGCTCCATGGCGGCGTAGGCAAGCCGGTCGGTGCCGTAATTCACCCCATAGCTGTGGCCGTGGCAGATGAGAGCTTTGGCAGAACCGATCTCCACCACGCGGGCAAGCGGCTGAGCGGGATTCATGTCGCAGTTGCCGCACACGGCATACAGAGGAATCTCCGGGAATTTTTCGCTGAGCACGCGGGTGTCGCGTTCGCAGTCGCCCAGGTGAATGATCATGTCAGGCCGGCAGGCGGCAATGGCGGCGACCATAACATCGGTCTTGCCATGGGTGTCAGAAAAAACAGCAGCTTTCATTTGACGGACTCACTTTCTGCGGCTTTTGCCTGCTTTTCTTTGCGGTGGGCGTGCAGCACATAGGTGCCGATGCCAAGGGCAATCACCAGTGCCGCCAGCACGGTGACCAGGCGCAGCACGCGATGCGAGGAGGCTGTGAAGATCACAGCGATCAGGCCAAACAGGGCCGAAACACTGTAAAGCACGGCAACGGCCTGCTTCTGGGTAAGGCCAAGCGCCAGCAGGCGGTGGTGAAGATGACCGCTGTCGGCGGTAAAGGGGCTTTGGCCGCGCAGAATGCGGCGGAAGAAAGCAAAGATGGTATCGGCGAGGGGAATGGCAAGAGCCAGCAGCGGCACAAACAGAGTGACCAGAGCATGGACCTTGAACATGCCCATGATCGAGGTGACCGAGATCAGAAAGCCCAGCAGCTGCGAACCCACATCGCCCATGAATATTTTGGCGGGGTTAAAGTTGAAGGGAAGAAAACCGATGCAGGCACCGGTGATAATGGCCAGCAGCAGTGCAACGATCGGTTCGGATACCAGCAGTGCTACCACCAGCATGGTCAGGCAGCTGATCACGGCAACGCCGGCAGCCAGCCCATCCAGCCCGTCGATCAGGTTCAGGGCATTGGTGCAGCCTACGATCCAGAAAATGGTAAGGGGCAGGGCAATGATATCCACATGAAAATATTCCACCGGGGAAATGAAGTTAAAGTTGGATACCACGTTAAAGATGATACCGCTGCGGTACGCGACCAGGGCGGCAAGGATCTGAACCAGCAGCTTCACATAGGGGGGCAGATTGGCAAAGTCGTCCAGCAGACCCATGGCAACGATGAGCATGGCACCGGCCAGCATGCCGATGATCTGAATGTTCATGTTGCTGAAGATCAGGATCGTAACCACGATAGAGATCCCCATGGAAAGGCCGCCCATGCGTGCCACCGGGACCTCGTTTACATGGCGGTATTTATCCGGGTAATCATAAACCTGCAGCCGTTCTGCCATATGCTTCACAGGGGGAGTGAGCAGATAGGTGAAAACGGCGGCAAAAAGAGCTGGAAGAAGGAGCTGCGCCCAAAGGGGGAGCTCGATCAGCAGATGCATCATGAGAGAAATACTCCAGTATATATAAGGATAGGCAAAACCGGCAGCTGCAGAAAAGCTGCCGGTTCAGTTTTTAATTCAGCAGATCAGAAGGGCTTCTCAATAAAGCCGACTTTCTTATATACCTTGCGCAGCGTCTTGCGGGCAACATAGGTGGCACGCTGGGCGCCGTCGGTGTACACCTGCTGCAGGTAGGCCTTGTCGGCCAGAATACGCTGGGCCTCTTCGCGGATGGGGCGCAGAGTTTCCACAACTGCGTCGCCTACTGCGGGCTTGAACTTGCCGTAGCCCATGCCGTCGAATTCTTTTTCAATCTCCTCAAAGGTCTTGCCGGTCACAGAGGAGTAGATGCTCATCAGGTTGGCAACACCCGGCTTTTCAGCAGGAGCGTAGCGTACACAGTTCTCGGTGTCGCTGTCGGTAACGGCGCGCTTGAACTTGCGGCTGATGTCTTCGGGGGTGTCCATCAGGAATACGCAGCCGTTGGGGTCGGACTTGCTCATCTTGCTGGTGGGGGTGGAAAGGCTCATGACACGTGCGCCCACTTTGGGAATGTAGGGTTCGGGAACCTTGAAAGTGGAGCCGTAGAGATTATTGAAACGGATGGCAATGTCGCGGGTCAGCTCGCAGTGCTGCTTCTGGTCCTGGCCAACGGGAACAAAGTCGGGCTGGTAGAGCAGAATATCTGCGGCCATCAGAGCGGGATAGGCAAAAAGACCGGCGTTGATGTTATCGCTGTTCTTTGCGCTCTTGTCTTTAAACTGAGTCATGCGGCTGAGTTCACCAAACATGGTGTAGCAGTTCAGGACCCAAGCCAGTTCGGCATGTTCGTGAACATGGCTCTGAATGAACAGGGTGTTCTTTTCAGGGTCAAGACCGCAGGCAATATAAAGGGCCAGAAGCTCCAGGGTGCGTGCGCGCAGGGCCTTGGGATCCTGGCGGACGGTGATGGAGTGAAGGTCGGCCATAAAATAATAGCAGTCAAACTGATCGGCAAGTTCGGCCCAGTTCTTTACAGCACCAAGGTAGTTGCCAAGGTGAAGATTGCCGGAGGGCTGAATGCCGCTGAGCATTACTTTTTTTGCTTCAGCTGCCGGAGTGATAGGTTCCATAAATGTGTTTCCTCCTTGAGCTGCCGAATAAATCGGCATATTCAACCCCGTAATTTTACCAAATGAAGTTCATCTTGACAACCGCTAAAATGTAAAATAATATTAAGAACGCTGTTACAGCAACTATATTAAATAAAGGGAGAATCCCATGAAAGATATGAAATGGTACGAGGAGAAGGAACAGTGCATCCCCACCGGGGAAGTTCGCACCCGTTTCGCCCCCTCTCCCACCGGATATATGCATGTTGGCAACCTGCGCACCGCTCTGTATACTTACCTCATCGCCCGCAACGCCGGCGGTAAGTTCATCCTGCGCATCGAAGATACCGACCAGGGCCGCCTTGTGGAAGGCGCTGTGGACGTGATCTACAAGACCATGAAGGAGTGCCACCTGGAGCATGACGAAGGCCCCGATGTAGGCGGCCCTGTTGCCCCCTATGTGCAGACGGAACGCCGTCCCTTCTATAAAGAATATGCTGACCTGCTCATCGAAAAAGGCCATGCCTACCGCTGCTTCTGTGAAAAGACCGAATCCGAAGAGGACAGCGGCGACTTTAACCGCGCCGACGATCCCTGCCGCACCATGAGCCGCGAGGAGTCCGATGCAAGAGCTGCCGCAGGCGAGCCCTATGTCATCCGCCAGCTGGTGCCCCACGAGGGAACCACCACCTTCCACGACGAGATCTTTGGCGACATCACCGTGGAAAACAAAACGCTGGATGACCAGGTGCTGATCAAGCGCGACGGCCTGCCCACCTATAACTTTGCAAACGTTGTGGACGACCACATGATGGGCATTACCCACGTGGTGCGCGGCAGCGAATATCTGTCCTCCGCTCCCAAGTACAACCTGCTGTACGAAGGCTTTGGCTGGAACATTCCCAAGTATGTTCACTGCAGCCCCGTTATGCGTGATGCACAGAACAAGATGAGCAAGCGCCATGGCGACCCCTCTTACGAGGACCTGATCGCCAAGGGCTACCTGACCGACGCTGTGATCAACTATGTGGCTCTGCTGGGCTGGAGCCCCGGAGGAGAGCAGGAGATCTTCAGCATGGACGAACTGAAGCAGTGCTTCAGCATGAGCGGCATTTCCAAGTCTCCCGCTATTTTCGATATCCAGAAGCTCACTTACTTTAACGCAGCTTACATCCGCGCCATGAGCCCCGAGGCTTTTGCCGCTGCTGCCGAGCCCTATATCCGCTCCGTTGTCACCAATCCCGCCATCGACCCCGCCGCCATCGCTGCTCTGCTGCAGCAGCGCACCGAAGTGCTCACCGACATTCCCGAGAAGATCACCTTCTTCCAGGCTCTGCCGGAATATGGCGCTGACCTGTTTGTAAACAAAAAGTCCAAGTCGGACGAAGCTTCCTCCCGTGAAGTGCTCAATGCCATCATTCCCACCTTTGAGGCAATGGATGACTGGAGCGACGAGCCCATCAAGGCAGCTATGGAGAACCTGGCTGCTGCCATGGAAGCCAAAAACGGCAAGATCATGTGGCCTGTGCGTATTGCTGCAGCCGGCATGATGGTAACTCCCGGCGGCGCCGTGGAGATCTGCCGCATCCTTGGCAAGGAAGAGACCCTGCGCAGACTGCGCATTGGCCTGGAAAAGCTGGGCTGAATAAGCAAATAAATGAAAAGCAGAGAGCTGTTCAGAAAGAACGGTTCTCTGCTTTTCCCTTAGTCGATCCATTAATCGGATTGATAAAAAATTGTTTCCGAAACAATAAATTATTTTTGCACAAAAGAAAGTGACTTGCGTAGGAAGAAAAAAGGCAGATTTCATAAGATTGTGAAAACAATATCAGAACCATTTGACTTTCTTTTGGCGGAGCGATAAGCTATGTTTTAGCGTGTTTTATTAGTGTTAAACTTGGTGCTGAGTGTTTCTGAAGCGGAGTAGCGGCGAAAAGGATTGAAGTTATTTTAACAGTTGATTCGGCTCGTTTTCCTTGAAAGAATTGCAGCAATAAGGTATTATTACTAATTGGGAAACTAGTGTTTTTTTACAAACAAAATTAAAAATCTCTCTAATGCTGCCGCAGGGCAGAACAAAGAGGCAAGAGGAGGTGTGTGAATGACATTAGATGCCATTAAGATCATCAGCGAGCTGGAAGAATCCGCAAGCCAGATGAAGCTTCAGGCGCAAACCGATGCCCGGCGCATGGTTGCCGAGGCAGAAGAAGCCGGACGCGCAGCAGTTGCTCAGGCAGAGGAAAAGGCAGCTGCAGAGCTGAAGGAACTGGCAGCCAAAGCTGCAGAGGAAGCAAAGGCAAATGCGCAGAAGATTTTTGCCGATGCCGAGGCCGACAGCGCAAAGCTGAAGGAAGAAGCAGCAAAGCGGCTTCAGGATGCCGCTGAAAAAATTGTGGAAAGGATCGTGAACGGATAAATGAGCATAGTAGCAATGAAAAAGCTGCAGCTCACCGCTGTCCGCTCACAGCAGAAAGAAATTCTGCGGGATCTGATGCTTCTGGGATGCGTGGAGATCCGGGATCCGGGCGATGAGCCCGCGGAGGAGATCCTCCGCAGTCTCAAGCGCGCAGATACCGGCATGGCCTTCCGCCGCCGCAGCGAGCAATCATCCATCAACCGGGCCCTTAAGGTGCTGGATACCTATGCACCGGCCAAAAAGGGTCTGCTGAGCCCTCTGCCCGAAGTGAGTGCAGAGAAGCTGCTGGATGAGAGCATGCTGGAGAAATGCCTGAGCGCTGCTCAGAGCATTCAGGCGGTTGAAAACGAGGTTCGTTCTCTTGCCGCTCAGGAAAGCAAGGAACGTGCCCTGGTTGAGGCAATGACGCCCTGGCTGAGCATGGATTTCCCGCTGGAGTGCAAAGGCACACGCAGCTGCGACCTGATGCTGGGCGCAGTGCCTGTGGCAAGCACGATTTCTGCTGTTGAGGAAGCACTGGCTGAACTGGAAGCCTCAGTGACACAGGTGTCTGAGGACAAGACCAGCCGGTACCTTGCGGTGGTATACAGCAAAGATGCCAAGGAACCCACGAACGAGGCACTGAGAGAATGCGGCTTCAGCCCCATCTCCATGGCCGGTCTCAAGGGAACCCCGGCTCAGGTGCTTCGCGGAGCCAACGAGACTCTGGAGCAGCTGGCAAAAGATAAGCAGGCAGAGATAGACAAAATTGTGGCTGCCGCAGAATACCGCGACATGCTGCAGCTGGGCTCCGATACCCTGGCTACCATGATCTCCCGCGAGGAGATTGCCGAGCGCCTGCTGAACACCGAAAGCACCTTCTTCTTTGAAGGCTGGCTGACTGCACCCGACGAGGAAAAGCTGGCAGCAACGCTTTCAAAATACGACTGTGCATGGGAAACCGAGGATCCGGACCCCGAACATCCGGAAGAGGTTCCCGTAAAACTGAAAAACAATGGCCTGACCGAGCCTTATAACATGGTAACCGAGATGTACTCGCTGCCTGCTTATAACGGTCTGGACCCCAACCCCTTCATCATGCCGTTCTTCGCACTGTTCTTCGGAATCATGTTTGCGGATATGGCATATGGCCTTCTCCTGCTGATCGGCGGTCTGCTGGTTAAGTTTAAGATGAAGCCGAAAAAGGGCGGCATGAAGAACATGGCCGGCCTGCTGATCGAAGGCGGTATCGCCACCTTCCTGATGGGCTTCCTCACCGGCGGCTTCTTCGGCGATGCCATCACTGTGATTGGCAGCTGGTTTGGCCAGACCTGGAGCGCAGTGCCTAACTTTGGCGCCATCCACATTGGCGACATCGTCATTACGCTTCCGCTGAACCTCACCTCCGGCAACAACCCGCTGTATGTGCTGATCGCAGCCATCGCGCTTGGCGCGATCCACCTGTTCCTGGGTACTATCATCGGCTGCTATCTTAAGATACGCGACGGCGAAGTGGTTGATGCAGTTCTGAATGACCTGTGCTGGTGGGTGATCATTATCGGCGCCGGTGTGTTTGCTCTGGCAGGCACTCCCATTGTGGTGTATATCGGCCTGGGCATGATGGTTCTTGGTCAGCTGATCACCGGAAAGGGATTCGGCAAGATCACGGGCATCTTCAGCGCAATCTACAACGGAGCCACGGGTTATCTGGGCGACTTCCTGTCCTACTCCCGTCTGATGGCTCTGATGCTGGCAGGCAGCGTTATTGCAAGCGTGTTCAACCAGCTGGGCGGATTGGGCAACACCAACGGCATGACCGTTGGCGGCACCATTCTGTTCATCATTGTGTTTGCCATCGGCCACACACTGAACTTTGGCCTGAACATCATCGGCTGCTTTGTTCACACCCTTCGTCTGCAGTACCTTGAATTCTTTGGCAAGTGGTACCGCGACGGCGGCAAGGCATTCAAGCCCCTTACAATTAAAACAAAATATTACGATATTAACGAATAATTAAAAGGAGAAACGAAAATGGGTAACTTTTTTGCAGATTTCGGAGGCCTCGCACTTGGCTTCCTCGGTAGTGGTCTGGCATGCGGTCTGTGCTGCGCAGGTTCCGCAAAGGGCACCGGTCTTGCCGGTGAATCCGGTATCGGCCTGCTGGGCGAAGACCCCAGCTACTTCGGTAAGGTCATGATCCTTCAGGTTATCCCTGGCACCCAGGGTCTGTACGGCCTGGTCGTATGGTTCTTTGCACTGCTTCAGATGGGCGTTTTCGCCGGCACCGCAACCGGTATGACCGTTGCTGACGGCCTTCGCGTTTTCGCAGCCTGCATGCCTATGGCAATCGGCGGTCTGGTTTCCGCTCCCGCACAGGGCCGCGCTGCAGCTCGTGCAATCAACCTGATGGCTCGCCGTCCTGATGACTGGGCAAAGGGCATTGTTATGTGCATTACCGTTGAGTTCTACGCAATTCTGTCCCTGCTCGCATCCTTCCTGATGCTCCTGAACCTCAACATTGGCGCATAATTTACCGAAAGGTCGGTATACGCCATGAACGGAATTGATAAAATTACCTCTCGGATCAGCTCCGAAGCAAAGGCCGAAGTTGACGCCCTGATGAAGATGGCGCAAGACAAGGCTGCTGCTGTTGCTGCCGAGTATGCGCAGAAGGCTGAGGCTGCCTATGCTGCAAAGCTTGCCGCCGGCAAGAACGAGATCGAGCAGCAGACCCAGCGCAGCGACCGTACCGCCAGCCTGGAAGCCCGCAGAACCATTCTTGCTGCCAAGCAGGAAATGGTTGGCGCAGCCTATGATAAGGCTGCCGCACTGATCGCCGCAATGCCGGAAGAGCACAAGGTTGCATTCCTTGCAAAGCTGGCTGTTGAGGCTGCTGAAAACGGTGTGGGCGAAGTGCTTCTCAGCGCCGCAGATAAGGCAAGCATCGGCTCCAAGGTTGTGGAAGCAGCCAATGCTCTGCTTGCTGCCAAGGGTACCAAAGCTGAACTGAAGCTGGGCGACGCAGCAGAAATTGCAGGCGGTCTGATCCTGAAGAACGGAAACATCTCTGCAAACTGCACGCTGGAATCTCTGCTTGAGATGAGCCGCAGCAAGATGGATGCCATTGTTGCAGGCATCCTGTTTAACTGAACCCTCCGGGAAGGGAGGACATTGATTTGGCAGAAAATAAAATAGCCTACAGCCCCGTAGGAACCACCAGCTGCAACGACTACGTGTATCTTGGCGGTATGATCGAGATGCGCCTGAAGGAAATGCTGAGCTTTGCAAAAATGGAGCAGCTTCTGAATTCGGGCAGTGCAGAAAATGCAGCACGCCTTTTAACCGAAGCCGGCTGGCCCAACATGCGGGGAATGAACCGCACAGAGATCGATGAAGCCCTGAACGAGCGCCGCAAGGCGATCTTTCACGACATCGCCTGTGTTGTTCCTGAAGATGAAGTGGTGGAAGTGCTTCGCCTGAAGTACGATTACCACAACGCCAAGACCATTGTGAAAAGCGAAGCCATGGGCGCAGCTGCCGGCGATATCTGCTCGGATATGGGCCGCGTGGATGCAAAAAAGCTGAAAGCCGCTTATGATGAAAGCGACTACCGCTTTGTTCCCTCTGCTTTGGGCAAGGCAATGGAAGAGGCAAAATCCATTCTGGCAAAAACGCAGAATCCCCAGATGGCAGACCTGGTGCTGGATAAGGCTTACTTTGCGGAAATGATGGAGCTTTGCGAAAATGTGGAGCCCAATCCCGAGCCTGCATCCTTTATCTGTGCACCGGAAGCTCAGGATCCCTTTATGATCCGCTACCGCCGCCTGCTGATCGACAGCGCAAACCTGCGCACCTGCGTACGCTGCCTGCGAATGGGCAAAAACGAGGAATTCCTGCGCAGCGCACTGATTCCCAACGGAACCGTAAGTGCCGAGCGTATGGCACACAGTGCAATGTCCGGCGAAGGCCTGGCACCGATGTTCACCACTACCCCCCTGCAGGAAGCTGCTGTGCTTGGCATGGCCGCTGTGAAGGGTGGAAGCCTTACCAAGTTTGAGAAGGAATGCGAGGATGCCGTGCTGCGTCACCTGACCAACCTTCGCATGATGTACTTTGGCCCGGAACTGGTGATCTGGTACCTGAGTGTTGTGGAGACCAACATCACAAACGTCCGCATGATCCTTACCGGTATGCAGGCAGGCGTTGCCCCCGACAGACTGAAGGAAAGGCTGCGTGAGACCTATGTTTAAAATTGGTGTAATCGGCGGACGCGAGACCGTGGTTGGATTCAAGGCCCTTGGCCTGGATACTTTCCCGGTGGAGAGTCTGGAAGAAGCAAAAGCCACTTTGCGCAAGATGACGGATGCAGGAGATCCCTCCTACGCCATCATTTATGTGGAAGAAAATCTGGCTGCAGGGCTGCAGAGCGAGATCAACCGCTGGAAGGACAGCCCCACACCCGCCATTATTCTCATTCCCGGCAGGGAAGGCTCAATCGGCCTGGGTCAGTCGGCCCTGAAAGCCGCTGTTGAGCGTGCAATCGGCACTAATCTCCTGGGCGATGACTGAGCCCGGATCCTAAATAAAGGAAGGTATGTAAATGAGCGGAACTATTACAAAAGTTTCCGGACCGCTGGTTGTTGCTACCGGCCTTGCAGACGCAAACGTCAGCGACGTTGTGCGCGTCGGCAGCCAGCATCTGATCGGCGAGATCCTGAATATGACCGGCGACCAGGCTTCCATCCAGGTCTATGAAGAGACCTCCGGCCTTGGACCCGGCGCAGAAGTAATCACCACCGGCAGCCCCATGTCCGTGGAACTCGGACCTGGTATGCTGGATAATATCTACGACGGAATTCAGCGCCCCCTGCCCGAAATGCGTGAGGCATCCGGCGACTGCATCACCCGCGGCATCGATGTTCCCGCACTGAACCGCGAAAAGAAGTGGGACTTTGTTCCCGTTGCCAAGCCCGGCGATAAAGTTGGCGCAGGCGATGTTCTTGGTACTGTGCAGGAGACCTCCGCTATTCTTCACAAGATCATGGTTCCCAACGGAATCAGCGGTGAAGTTGTTAGCGTAGAGAGCGGCGAGCATGTGGTAACCGACGTGATCGCAGTGGTACGCGACGCAAAGGGTGTTGAGCACAAGCTCACCATGATCCAGCGCTGGCCCGTACGTATCGGCAGACCCTATGCAAAGAAATTCGTTCCCAGCCGCCCCATGAACAGCGGCCAGCGTATCATCGATACCATGTTCCCCCTTGCAAAGGGCGGTACAGCTGCAGTTCCCGGCCCCTTCGGCAGCGGCAAGACCGTAGTTCAGCACCAGCTGGCCAAGTGGTCCGATGTTGACATTGTTGTTTACATCGGCTGCGGCGAACGCGGCAACGAAATGACCGACGTTCTTATGGAGTTCCCCGAACTGAACGACCCCCGCAACGGCGAGCCTCTGATGAAGCGTACCGTTCTGATCGCCAATACCTCCGATATGCCGGTTGCAGCTCGTGAAGCTTCTATCTACACCGGTATCACCATCGCAGAGTACTTCCGCGATATGGGTTATGATGTTGCTGTTCTGGCTGACTCCACTTCCCGCTGGGCAGAAGCTCTGCGTGAAATGAGCGGCCGTCTGGAAGAAATGCCCGGTGAAGAAGGCTATCCTGCTTACCTGGCATCCCGTCTGTCCCAGTTCTATGAAAGAGCCGGCGTAATTCAGTGCCTTGGCTCCGACGAGCGCAAGGGTTCTGTTACCGCAATCGGCGCAGTATCTCCTCCGGGCGGTGATATTTCCGAGCCTGTTTCTCAGGCAACCATGCGTATTGTTAAGGTGTTCTGGGCTCTGGACTCCAGCCTGGCATATGCCCGTCACTTCCCGGCCATCAACTGGCTGACCTCTTACTCCCTGTACCTGCAGAACCTGGCTCCCTGGTACACCGAGAACTTTGGCGAGACCTACATGAAGAACCGCGAAAAGGCAATGGCAATTCTGCAGGAAGAAAGCGAACTGCAGGAAATCGTGCGTCTGGTTGGCCAGGATGCTCTTTCTCCCTCCGACCGTCTGACCATGGAAACTGCCAAGATGATTCGCGAAGACTTCCTGCAGCAGAACGCATTCGTAACCGAGGATGCTTACTCCTCTTACGCAAAGCAGTTTGAGCTGCTGGATATGGTGCTTGGCTATGATGTGGCCTGCCGTGAGGCTCTGACCCGCGGAGCAAACATGAACAAGCTGTTCGTGATTCCTTCCCGCGAAAAGATCGGCCGTGCCAAGACCGCTGATCCCGATAATTTCAAGGCAGAATTTGATGTGATCCGTGCTGAAATGAAGCAGGAAATCGAAGAAGTAATCGCTGGAGGTGAGGACGCATGATCAAAGAGTATAAAACCATACGCGAGGTCGCCAATCCTCTGATGGTGGTTGACAGCGTTGAAGGCGTTACCTACGACGAACTGGGCGAAATCGAACTGCCCAACGGCGAGATCCGCCACTGCAAGGTGCTTGAGGTAGAGGGCAACAAGGCTGTTGTTCAGCTGTTCGAATCTGCACAGGGCATCAACCTGGCACAGTCCAAGGTCCGTTTCCTTGGCCACCCGCAGCAGCTGGCAGTATCTGCCGACATGCTGGGCCGTGTTTTCAACGGCATGGGCGAGCCCATCGACGGCGGCCCTGCTATCATTGCTGAGGACCACCGTGACATCAACGGCCTTGCAATGAACCCCGCATCCCGCGCATACCCCGCCGAGTTCATTCAGACCGGTGTTTCCACCATTGATGGTCTGAACACTCTGGTCCGCGGCCAGAAGCTGCCGATCTTCTCCGGTTCCGGTCTGCCCCATGCAGCCCTGGCTGCACAGATCGCCCGTCAGGCCCGCGTGCTTGGCGATAACGAGACCTTCGCTGTTGTATTTGCTGCTATCGGTATCACCTTTGAAGAAAGCGAATACTTCATCAACGAATTCCGCCGCACCGGTGCTATCGACCGTACCGTTGTTTTCTCCAACCTGGCAAACGACCCTGCAGTTGAGCGTATTGCAACCCCGCGTATGGCTCTGACTGCTGCAGAGTACCTGGCCTTCGATAAGGGCATGCAGGTCCTGGTCATCATGACGGATATTACCAACTACGCCGAAGCACTGCGTGAAGTTTCTGCTGCAAAGAAGGAAGTTCCCGGCCGCCGCGGCTACCCCGGCTACCTCTACACCGACCTTGCCACCATGTATGAGCGCGCAGGCCGCCGCCAGAGCAAGTCCGGCTCCATCACCATGATCCCCATCCTGACCATGCCGGAAGACGATAAGACTCACCCCATTCCTGACCTTACCGGTTACATCACTGAGGGCCAGATCATTCTGAGCCGTGAGCTTTACCGCAAGGGCATCCTGCCTCCCGTGGACGTGCTGCCTTCTCTGAGCCGTTTGAAAGATAAGGGCATTGGCGAAGGAAAGACCCGTGAAGACCATGCAGGCACCATGAACCAGCTGTTTGCCGCTTACTCCCGCGGCAAGGAAGCCAAGGAACTCATGACCATTCTGGGCGAAGCAGCCCTTTCCGACGATGACAAGCTGTTTGCTAAATTTGCCGACGAGTTCGAAAAGCGCTATGTTGGCCAGAGCAACGAGACCAACCGTACCATCCAGGAGACCCTGGACCTCGGCTGGGAGCTGCTGAGCATTCTGCCCAGACGTGAGCTCAAGCGTGTTAAGCTGGAAATGATTGAAAAGTACATGCCAAAGAAGTAAGCCAAAAGCTTACCGCACCATCATAATTTTTAACGGAGGTGATGCTTTTTGGCAAAAGCTGCTGTAATTCCCACCAGAATGGAGCTGAAAAAGCTGAAAGGCAGATTGCAGACCGCACGCCGCGGCCACAAGCTGCTGAAGGATAAGCGCGATGAGCTGATGCGTCAGTTCATGGATATTATCCGGCTGAACAAAGAGCTTCGTACCAAAGTGGAACAGGGACTGACCGATGCCTTCGGCTCTCTGCAGGTTGCATCTTCCATCATGAGCCCCGAAATGCTGGAGCAGGCTCTGCTGTATCCCAGACAGAGCGTGGAACTGGACATGACGTTTAAAAACATCATGAGCGTGAATGTTCCCCAGTATAAGTTCCAGACCCAGAACACCGATCCTTCTGAGATCTACCCCTATGGTTTTGCTCAGACCAGCGGCGAACTGGATGACGCACTGGATAACATGGCCCGCGTATTTCAGGATATGCTGGAGCTGGCTCAGATCGAAAAGACCATGCAGCTGCTGGCGGAAGAAATCGAAAAGACCCGCCGCCGCGTGAATGCACTGGAATATGTTATGATTCCCGAACTGGAAACAAACATCAAGTACATCACCATGAAGCTGGCGGAGAACGAAAACTCCACCAAGGTCCGTCTGCTGAAGGTAAAGGACATGGTCCTTCAGGACGCACATCATTATCAGCAATAATCAATTGCCATAAAAGTAATCGGGTCTGCCGCAAGGCAGACCCGATATTATTTTGATTTGCAATTCAAAGCCCTTTGCATTACACTTTAGCAAAACTGAGAAAAAAAGGAGAACTCTGCTTATGCTGAGCTACATCTGGCCGCTGGCGCTGGTGGTTCTTTCCAATGTGTTTTACCAGATCTCTGCCAAGTCGGTGCCGGAGGCGATGAATCCCTTTGCCTCCCTTACCATCACCTATGCAGTGGGAGCAGCCGCATCCCTGGTGCTGTATTTTGCCTTGAACAAGGAGGCAAACCTTCTGCGGGAATACAGCCGCGTAAACTGGGCACCGTTTCTGTTAGGCCTTGTGATCGTGGGGCTTGAAGTGGGGTATATCTATGCGTTTAAAGCCGGCTGGCCGGTGAGCACAGCACAGATCGTGCAGGCTGCGGTGCTGGCGGTGATCCTGATCTTTGTGGGCAGAGTGCTGTATCAGGAATCCATCACCTGGAACAAAATTGCCGGTGTTATTGTTTGCCTGATCGGCCTTGGCCTGATAAACCTGAAGTAAGCCTTCAGCGCAGAAGCAGCTGCCACACCACATACAGCACCAGCAGGTGCCCGGGGTAAAAACCGTAACAGAAATACTGCCACCATTTTGCGTGGTAGCCCTGGCGGCCCTTATACAGCCAGATGGGCAGCAGCGCCAGCAGACTGAAAGCCTCCTGCTGCAGCTCAAAATAATGGCCGAAAATGGTAACGGGGTAGTAATAGCCGCCGATCAGTTCCACAAACACATAGTACATGCACAGCGCCTGCAGAACGAAATTCAGCACGGTACGCTTGCGGAGCACATAAAACATCAGCACCACCAGCACACCAACGCCGTAGTAATCCACCATGGCAAGGTTGCCAAGCAAAAATCCAACCAGGAATGCAGCAGCAAGGACCAGAGCACTCTTCACTCGGTTCTGCTGCTGTTTTGTTTTTTCCACCCAGTGGATCAGCAGAAGAGCGATCAGGAAGGTCCACAGCACGTTCTGGTGAAAAGGATAAAATGCCATGCTGCCGTACACCAGGTCAAAGGGAACCTCGGCGACCAGGGCAAAGGCAAGCATGCGCAGAATGTACTTTTTAAAATTGCGGGTGTGGAAATAGCCTTCCACGATCATAAAGGCAAAAATGGGAAAGGCGATACGGCCCAGGCAGGTGAGCCAATTCAGGTAGGGGAAGATCGTGGCCCAAAGGTGGTCGCCCAGCATCAGCACCATGGCAAGCAGGTGCAGGGCAAAAGAACTGAGGCCGCGCCAGCCGGGCTTTTTCTCCTGCAGCAGGGGAGAAGTATCTGTTTCGGGAATCATCGGTGGAGTCAGCGTTCCTGCACTTCCTTTCCGCTGAAATGCTCAATGCTGATCTTATATATGGCGGCATTTTTGCCGGACGCACGGATCTCGTCATCCACCATCTGCTCGGTGGGGTAATACTTCATGGCAAAGGCCTTCAGTAGCGTGTGAAACTCCTCCGGGTCCTCCACCGCATGGCAGCGGCCAAACACAACAACGCTCTTCACATGGGGCGCCCAGGCCTCCTCCGGGCTGCGGACCTCTTCCTTGCCCAGCACGGTAAAGCAGACTTTGTCGCAGGCCTTCATTGCGTCCACCTTGTGGCCGGCGCGGGCGCCGTGAAAGCAGATGGTCATATCCGCCTCGTTAAAATAAAAGTTGATGGGGATCGCATAGGGATAACCGTCATCTCCGTTCAGGGCAAGTACGCCCCTGCGGGCGGAACGAAGCAGCTGCAGAGCGGCCTCCTGAGAAATTGCATTTTTTACTTTTCGAATGGGTCGAAACATGGCTGTACCTCACAAGGAATAAGAATTTACGGCTATTGTAATGGAGACTGCTGAAAAAGTCATTTCTTTTTTGTTACAAAAAGAACGAGAAACGTTTTATTTATAGTACTTGAAAAAAAAGCACGCAGGCAATACAATAGACTAAACATTTTTTACGAAACACCAAAGAAACCGGAGGCAGTTTATGTACAGAATACTGGAATTGAACCCGCAGCTGCAGCCTTTTGCAGGCGATATCGACCTTCGTATGCAGCTTTACTGGGATACAAAAAACCGCATTCTTGGGGGAGAGGGCACACTGAACGAGTTTGCCAATGCCTATAATTATTATGGCATTCACCACCTGGATAACTGCTGGGTCTATCGTGAGTGGGCTCCTTCTGCTGCACAGCTGTATCTGGAAGGCGAGTTTAACGGCTGGAATCCAACGGACCACCCCATGAACAGCCTTGGCAATGGCGACTGGGAGCTGTATCTGCGCGAGGATGAACTTTGGGAAGGCTGCCAGGTAAAAACGGTAGTGGACGCCTTTATGACCCGTACCGAGCATATCCCGCTCTATGCACGCCGTGTGGTGCAGGATCCCAGAACGGTCACGTTTACCGCAGAGGTCGTAGACGACCGAAAGGTGTTTAACTGGACGGACCAGAACTTTAAGGGCGAAGATAACCTTTATATTTACGAAGCGCATGTTGGCATGGCCCAGGAAGAGGGAAAAGTTGGAACCTACCTGGAGTTTGCCGAAAAAGTTCTGCCCCGCATCAAAAAGGCAGGCTATAACACCGTGCAGCTTATGGCAATTATGGAGCACCCTTACTACGGCAGCTTTGGTTACCAGGTAAGCAACTTCTACGCGGCCTCCAGCTGGTTTGGCAAGCCGGAAGACCTGAAGACACTGGTGAATCGTGCGCATGAGCTGGGGATCCGTGTGCTGCTGGATGTGGTGCATTCCCATGCTGTGAAGAATACCGCCGAAGGCATTAACATGTTCGATGGAACCGAGTGGCAGTTTTTCCACTCCGGCGAAAAGGGCAATCACCCCGCCTGGGGCACCAAGTGCTTTGACTACAGCCGCACCGGCGTGCTGCACTTCCTGCTGAGCAACCTGAAGTTCTGGATGACAGAATACCATTTCGATGGTTTCCGTTTTGACGGGGTCACTTCCATGCTCTACCACGACCATGGCCTTGGCACTGACTTTAACACCAACGATAAGTACTTTTCCTACAACACCTATACCGATGCCATTGCCTATCTGCAGCTGGCAAACGAACTGATCCGCCAGGTCAATCCCAACGCCATCACCATTGCCGAGGATATGTCCGGCATGCCCGGCATGTGCCTGCCCATTGAGGACGGCGGCGTTGGCTTTGACTACCGGCTTGGCATGGGCCTGCCGGATATGTGGATCCGAGCCGTGAAGACGCAGGATGAATTCTGGGATGTGGACAAGATGTGGGGCGAGATGTGTCTGCGCCGGCCGGGTGAAAACACGGTTGCCTATGTGGAATCCCATGACCAGGCTTTGGTGGGCGACAAGACTATGATCTTCCGCCTGGCAGATGCTGCCATGTACACCGACATGGACAAGGCCTGCCACAACCCGGTGATCGACCGCGCCATTGCATTGCACAAGATGATCCGTCTGTTTACCCTTGCCGCAGGCGGCGAAGCCTACCTGAACTTTATGGGCAACGAATTTGGCCACCCCGAATGGATCGACTTCCCCCGCGAGGGCAACGGCTGGAGCTTCCATTACTGCCGCCGTCAGTGGAGCCTGAGGGAAAACGGATTCCTGAAGTATCAGTGGCTGAACGACTTTGACGAGGATATGGTAAAGCTGACCAAGGAGCAGAACATCTTTGCTGTGCGCTTCGGAGATCTGCGCCTGATGAAGGCACCGGAGCAGACACTGGTCTTCTCCCGCAATGGTCTGCTGTTTGCGTTCAATTTCCATTCCACCAACTCTCTGGAGCATGTGCTGGTTCCGGTAGCGGACGATGCGGTGGACTTCTCGGTTGCCATGAGCTCCGATGACGAGAAATACGGCGGCTGGAACCAGGTAGCGCATCTCACTTATCCCACCAAACGGTTCGACGGAAAGAACTACGTGGAGCTTTATCTCCCTGCTCGTACAGCGGTGGTGCTGAAAGAGCACAAACTGCTGTCGGCACGGCCAAAAAATGCATAAATTTTGAAAAATAGGAACGGTAATGTGCCCCCAGTATGGAAAATCTTCCATACTGGGGGATTTACTGCTTTCTTAAAGTATATTTGCCATCTATTGCTTATTTAGTAGCTTTTGTTCATAGAAAAGCCACAAAAACTTAACAGAAGCTTTAATCCCAGTCCATAACCAGTTCATATTTTGGGAACATAATAAGCCCGCAGTCACAATACAGTTACTAAAGTGCCTGTGGGCTTATACCAAAATCAAACCAGACAAAAGACTGCAGGATTCTTGCGGCTTACAGCTATGCCCCCAATAACGGCCTGCTGCAGCAGATGAGCTACGGCAACGGGGCAACGGTGGAATATGCCTATGACGAGCTTGAAAGAGTAACGGATGTTTACTATAATGGCAGCGTGGATCCGGCCCTGCATTACAGCTACACCGGCGAAGGGGCTGTGGGCAGCCTGACGGACCACCGAACGGGCAGAGAATACAGCTATGTATATGATTCTCTGGGCCGCCTGAACGGGATGACGGAGAGGGAAAACGGAACCGAAGTCCAGAGCTACACAGCCTCCTACGACACAGCAAACCGGCTGGTAAGCGCGGAATATTCCGTAAGCCCGGACGGAAGCGGTACAATTACGGGCACCCGCAGCACCGCCTGCAGCTATGAGGGCAGCGACGGCAAGCTCAGCGCCATGACATCGCCTGCAGGCAGCTTCAGTTATGCTTATGATGGACTGAAGCGGCTGGCAGAAAAGGAACTGACCGGCGTAAGCACCGAAGAATTCACCTACTGCGCCGGGCAGGAAGCAGGCACCACCACGCTGCTGGCAGAGAGCAAGCGCACGAAAAAAGCCGACGGCAGCACCGTCAGCGAATATACCTATACTTATGATGCGCTTGGCAACATCACGGCCATCAGCGGCAGTACCAATGCCGCCTACACCTACGATAACCAGAGCCAGCTGCTGAGCGAAACGCTGGAAGGCATAACCACC
>JAKSSN010000069.1 GCA_024403095.1 Oscillospiraceae bacterium | reverse complement strand
CTTCTGCAGCCAGAAGCAGTACTCAATCAGGTCTTCCACATCGTCGAACAAGGGCTTGAAGGAACTGACATCAGGCTTTTCTTCCATAAACTGCAGTACGTAGCCAATAGCTGCGGCGGAAGCGAGGACCATGGCACGTTCGTCAATATCGAACTCGGGCGTGTGATGGTTGGCACCGGAGCCAAGTTCTTCATTCTCAATGCCCACATAGCTGAATGCGCAGGGATACTGAGCAAAGAAGGAGCCAAAGCTTTCGCTGCCCATCCAAGGCTCGGAAGTGGTGAGAACCTCAGCACCAAGGGTGCGGGTTACGCCGCGGCGCAGAACACCGGTGAGATCCTTGGGGTTGGAAACGGGCAGGTAGCGGGGCACTTCCTGAATGTCGATGCCCAGGTTGTACAGAGCGGCTTCGTTCTTGAACAGCTGCAGCAGCTCGTCACGGAACAGCTTGCCATCGTCCAGATTGAAATAACGGTAGGTGCCCTGGAAGAACAGATCGGTGGGGATGACGTTAACACTGCTGCCGGAAGAAACTTCGCATACGCTGAATGCAATGGGGTTAAACGGGCTGAAGAAGCGGCTGCGAATGGTGTTCATGCCGGTGTAAATGGCATTGAAGCAGTCGATGGGGTTGTTGCACAGGTCGGGGCGGGAACCATGTCCGCCGTAGCCGTTCAGGGTAACGCGGAAGGAGCCAACACCGCTGAGCATGGGGCCTTCCTGTACGCTGACTTTGCCAAAGGGAACGTTGTTCTTCAGGTGGCAGGCGTAGCAGGTGGTGATGGGCAACTCAGCCTTGTGAGCCTGCAGATAACGGAAGATGTAGGCAATGTTGCCGGTGCCTTCTTCGCCGCGCTCGAACAGCAGAACTACGCTGCCATCCAGCTGGTCGCGCATCTCGTTCAGAATCTTACCGGTGGCAATCAGCGTGGAGGTGTGAGCGTCGTGGCCGCACAAATGGCCGGCGCCCTCTACCTTGGAAACGCAAACCTTGGGCCCTTTCAGGTTGTTGGGGCTTTCTTTGGTGGGCAGAGCATCGCAGTCGGCGCGAAGGAGAATGCAGGGGCCGGGCTTGCCTTTGTTGATAAAGCCGATGACACCGCCGTTTTCAATCTCTTCGTTTTCAATACCGTTGGCGCTCAGCTGCTCCATGATGAACTTAACAGTGTTCTCTTCATGGTTAGAAACCTCGGGGTTTTCATGCAGATGACGGCGCATGCTGACCATGTAATCGTAATTATTCTGAACCTGCTGCAGAATATCCATAACTGTGTTCCCTTTCCGTGTTTATTTAATAAAGTTTTGTCATAACAGAAATAAGGTGCTCTGCGAAGACGGAACATCTTATTATATCATGCCTGTGCTAAATAGTCCAATGCGAATTGTGCTGTGAGAGCACTGCCGCGCTTCAGAAGCGTTTCATCCAGGGTGTAACCCTGCTGATGGTTTACGCAGGTGTAGCCGCCCTCTTCATCATGGGTGCCAAGAAAAGCAAAGAAGAAAGGTTTACCTTGAGCAAGAATGGGATAATCCTCGCCGCCCATGGTGGGCTTCAGAATTCCAATGCAGTGTTCACCAAATAACTTGACCACAGCATTGCGGGCAATCGTATTCATTACAGGGTCTTTGTTAATTACGGCGGGGGATTTGTAAATGTAGCGCAGTTCAGCGCGTCCGCCCATCGCAGCTGCAGTGTTTTCAATTACACGACGCATGGTATTTTCGATATCGATATCATTTTTGAAATACCGGGTCGTACCAACCATTTCCACATGATCACTGATTACATTAAACCGGGGACCGCCGCGGAATTCACCAATGCTGACGACCATGGGATTCAGGGGATCGTTGATGCGGCTGACGCACTGCTGCAGGTTCACTACAATGTTACAGCCAATGCTGATTGCGTCAATACCAAGATTTGGAGAGGCACCATGCGCAGAAGCACCGTAAACATCAATATAAAACAGGTCAGCAGCGGCCATGCGGTTGCCCTCGCTGATATCGATCAGTGGAGCATCCAGTTCACCCCAAATGTGCATGCCATAAAGTGCGTCGATGCAATCGGTTGCGTGCTCGGCAACCATCCAGCTGGCGCCGCTGGCATTTTCTTCGCTGGGCTGGAAGATCAGCAGCACGTTGCCACTCAGCTGGGATTTCACGCTTTGAAGGATCTTGGCAGCGCCAAGCAGCATTGCAATGTGACTGTCGTGACCACAGGCATGCATGATACCCTCGTTGCGGCTGGAATAGCTCAGGCCAGTCTCTTCGTGGATGGGAAGAGCATCCATGTCGGCGCGCAGGCCAATGGTTTTTCCCGGGCGTCCGCCACGGATCATGGCGGTAAGGCCATAACAGTTTTTCATCTCGGTGATCTCGGTGATGCCAAGAGCCTCCAGATCATGTTTGATGAACTCGCGGGTATTCTTCTCCTGGCCGGAAAGTTCGGGCCATGCATGGTAAAAACGGCGGCGCTCGATGATATAATCATCGTATTTTTCGGAAAGGTAACGGATATCAACAGCCATAGTTCTGCACTCCTGAGGTAAAGAATTTTGAGGAAACAGGTTTATTTTTTAGCTTCCAGATAATCAGCAGCAAACTGAGCCATAACAGCGCTGCCGCGTTTCAGCAGGGATTCATCCAGATCGTATTTTTCCTGGTGGTTGGTTGCGGTGTAACCCTTGGCGGTATCGCGGGTACCGATGAAGCCGTACACAGCGGGGACCAGTTCGGCATACTCGGCAAAGTCTTCGCTGCCAAGCATACGGGTAAGGGGCTTGAGTGTTTCAGCGCCATAGAGCTTTGCAACTGCGTTGCGGGCAATCTCAGTCACATCATCGTCGTCATTGATCAGTGCTCCGCAGCCGTGTACATATTCCAGCGTACCCTTGCAGTTAAGAGCAGCACAGGTGTTCTCGATAATGCGGCGCATGGTCTCTTCGTGTTTGTCGCTGTGGTAGGCGCGCAGGGTACCCTCAATCACAACTTTGCCGGGAATCACGTTAAAGCGGGTGCCACCGTGGATCGTGCCCATAGTAAGAACCAGCGGCTCCAGAGGATCATTAATACGGCTGACATACTGCTGCAGGGTGCTGATTACAGAGGCAGCGCAGGTAACGGCATCAATTCCCAGGTGGGGAGCTGAACCATGGGCAGTCATACCTTCGACGGTGATGGTAAAGGTGGCCATGTAAGCCATGCGAGGACCGCTTTCAATATTGATATAAGGAGCGTCCAAAGTGCCCCAGATATGGGCACCATAAATGGCGTCAACACCCTCCAGTGCATTTTCGCTGATCATCCACTTGGCACCAAGCACAGATTCCTCGGCGGGCTGTACTACCAGGCGAACGTTACCGCACAGTTCTTCGCGGTGTTCCTGCAGGATCTTGGCTGCGCCAAGCAGAATTGCGATGTGGCTGTCGTGGCCGCAGGCGTGCATCTTGCCGGGGGTCTTGCTGGCGAAGGGCAGGCCGGTAGCTTCCTGCACAGGAAGGGCATCGATATCCGTGCGAAGAGCAACGGTCTTGCCGGGCTTGCCGCCGTGAATATCGGCAATCAGGCCATAGCAATGCTCCATATCGCGGATGTCGGTAATGCCAAGAGCTTCCAAATCGCGGTGAATGGATGCGCGAGTCTCTTTTTCTTCGCCGGTAAGTTCGGGGCAGGAATGATAATAGCGGCGGCGTTCAATAATATAGCTCTCCGCCTGTTCTGCAAGGGTTTTAATATCCATGGGCGTTCCTTTCTTGTTTTCTGTTTTGTGTTATTCCTGCTCCACAGTCTGCAGCGGTGCAGGAGCATCGGTTGTTTTTTATGATCCGCTGGCCGGATCCGCACGTACGAGTTAAATATAAAGATACACTGGCCATTAACGGAATGTTCGGTTTCATTCCGCCTGACATAAATGAAAAAGATATAAGGAAAAGGCTGTCCGACATAATGCCGAACAGCCTTTTGTTAACACGTCAACAGACTGTCGTTCGACAGGATCTGTAGATTAGAGCAGACCAGCGAAGATACCGGCAACGATAACGGAGGTGATGGTAACGGTGGTGAAACCGCCAACGATCATGGGAGCGAACATCTCGCCCATGAGGTATTCCTTCTCCTCTGCGTTCTCAGACAGAGCAGTGCAGGTATTCTCGGTGATGATTGCATTGGGGGGGAAGCCGTAGAGTGCGGTAAGAGCAGTAGCAAGAGCCAGAGGATAGTCAACCTTCAGGAGCTTAGCTGCAACCCAAACGCAGATTGCCATACCGCCAACACCAAAGATGATGAGGAGGAGCATGGGGAGAATGATGCTGCCCAGCATTGCGGGGGTAGCAGTCTTCAGGCCGTCGAAAACGTACATCATCAGAGCGAACATGATGATACCGTAGGAGTTTGCCTTGTTCAGGGAGTTCTCATCCAGGAAGCCGATGGTGGTGAAGATGATACCAAGGATCAGAGCCCAAACAGCGCCGCTCAGTTTGAAGGTGCCGAAGGGGATCTTTGCGCACTGGGTTGCGAGCCATGCAACGATAGCCAGCTTGCCAAGGATCATAACGGGGGTGTTCCACTTTGCGCTCATTGCGGGGATGAGCTTCTTCTTGGGAGCTTCTTCGGTTACGAGCTTGCCGTTGACTTCGTCAATAGCGTTCTTCTCGGACAGAACGGAAGCTTCGCCAGCGCGGAACTTGCCAAGGAGCTTCTTGCCTTCGAGCTGGAGGCAGAGAGCGGTGAGGGGGTAGCCTGCAAAGCCCTGTACGCAGTACATAGCAATTGCAAACAGAGCAGCTGCCTCAAGGCCGCGCTCCATAGCTGCAGTCTGCATAGTGGTAGCAGCAACAATACCGCCGGTGAGGGGGGGCAGACCTGCGATAACGTATTCACGCTTCAGCAGACCAATAGCCATTGCCAGGAGGCACAGTGCGCACATACCGGCAAGACCTGCCAGACATACGACGATGGTCTTCCACTGGGCTGCCAGCTGCTTAAGGCTGATAACAGTGCCCATGTGGGTGATCAGAAGGTAGATACCGATAGAGGAGCCGAAGGGAATCAGCACGGAATCGGAAACTACGGTTGCGGGAATGACTGTCCAGTAACCGATCAGCATTACGACTGCGGTAACGAAGACAGAGGGTACCCATGCCTTTGTCCAGTTGGAAACTGCGTCACCAATCAGGTAAGCAGCTGCACAAATGACAAATGCCAATGCGAAGTTGTACATGATAACCTCTCCTTATTAAAATGTGTTTTTTGCTTTGCTGATGAAGACAATTGAATCCTGTAAGCATCAGTAAAACTTGTGAGAAGAATACCATTTTAAATTGGTAAAGTCAATAAAGAATTCATGGTTTGGTAAAAAACCGTTCAAATATTATTCATAATTATGGGTGCTTCGCAAGGAACATAAAAAAGACAAAAATCTGCGAAAAAATTCTTACCACAATAAGGAAATGGAAGCTATAAAAATTACGTATGCGGGCATAAAAATCACGAATTCCAAGGGAATGAAATCCGGTAATAAGTGCCTTGACAGCAGACATAACTATTTATATAATGTAAAACGAAGCTATTTCGAAGCTTGAGAGAAGGAACAGTCGGCTCCTCATTTCAAACGCGATTGTTTGAGAGGTTTCTTTCACCTGAATAGAAGCTGGGAAAAAAGTCGCAGAGAAAGAGGGCGGGATGTGATAATTCTCAGCTTTGCCCCAACGGTCCGAGAGACCGAATCTTTAAGAAAAGAGACGAAGACATGGACAGCGTATTCTACACATGGTTTACTCCGCTGATGGGCATGGGTACGGTTTTCATTGGTCTGGTCAGCCTGATCTTCATTACCAAGCTTATGAGCCTGATCGTAACGAAGGTCGTTCTGAAAAAGACCGCTGCACCTGCACCTGCCACAGCAGCTCCCGCACCTGCAGCCGCACCCGCACCGGCAATCACCGGTGAAATGGTTGCAGCCATTTCCGCCGCCTGTGCCGAAGAAATGGGCACTGACGTCAGCAAGATCCGCATTCTTTCTATCAAAAAACTTTAATCGGAGGATTCAAAGAAAATGAAAAAGTACAAAGTAACCGTTAACGGCACCGCATACCAGGTCGAGCTGGAAGAAGTAGTTGGCGATTTCGCCCCCATGGCCGCACCCGCAGCAGCTCCCGCTCCTGCAGCAGCTCCCGCAGCTTCCGGCGCAGCTGGCGACAATAAGGTCACCGCTCCCATGCCCGGCACCATCCTCCGCATCAACAAGCAGGTTGGCGACGCAGTCAAGGAAGGCGACGTCCTGATGATCCTGGAAGCAATGAAGATGGAAAACGAGATCATGTGCCCCTGCGATGGCAAGGTCGCATCCGTCAACACCACGGTCGGCGCAGCTGTTGAGCCCGGCACTCTGCTCTGCACCATCGGCTAAGCGGATAAATAACGGAGGAAATCAATGCAAGCTATAATTAAGTTCTGCATGGACACTGGTTTCTACCAGCTGTTCACCGGAACCGGTTGGAAGAACCTGATCATGATCGTGATCAGCTGTGTTCTTCTGTATCTCGGTATCCACAAAAAATTCGAGCCTCTGCTGATGTGCACCATCGCCTTCGGTATGCTGCTTACCAACCTCCCCGGCACCGGTATGTACCACGAGATCCTGTTCGCCGGCGGACACATCCACTGGGATATCCTGCAGGGTGCACCTATCACTGCAGAGTTCCTGAATGAACTGCAGGCAGCCAATGTTTCCGAGGCTGTTCTGGCTCCTTACTGGGGCATGGTCGGGCAATCGATCACCACAGGTCTGGTCGATATCCTTTATCTTGGCATCAAGCTGGGCATTTACCCCTGCCTGATCTTCATGGGCGTTGGCGCTATGACCGACTTCGGCCCCCTGATTGCAAACCCCAAGTCCCTGCTGCTCGGCGCTGCCGCTCAGCTGGGTATCTTCATGACCTTCGTTGGCTGCCGTGTCAGCGGTCTGTTCACCAGCGCTGAAGCAGCTTCCATCGGTATCATCGGCGGCGCAGACGGTCCTACCGCTCTGTTCCTCACCGCAAAACTGGCCCCCCAGCTGCTGGGCCCCATCGCCGTTGCTGCTTACTCCTACATGGCACTGGTTCCTGTCATTCAGCCCCCCATTATGAATGCTCTTACCACCAAGGAAGAGCGTATGATCGTCATGAAGCCTCTGCGCGAGGTCAGCAAAGTAGAAAAGATCATCTTCCCTATCGTGGTTGCAATCTTTGTTTCTCTGCTGGTTCCCTCTGCAGGTCCTCTGATCATCTGCATCATGCTTGGTAACCTCTTCCGCGAAAGCGGCGTTATGGACCGTCTGAGCAAGACTGCCCAGAACGAACTGATCAACATCGTAACCATCTTCCTTGGCGTTTCCGTTGGTTCCACCGCAACCGCCGCTACTTTCATGAGCCTGCGTACCATCGTTATCCTGCTCATGGGTGTTGTTGCATTCGGCTTCGGCACCGCCGGCGGCCTGCTGCTGGCCAAGCTGATGAACGTATTCAGCAAGGAAAAGATCAACCCGCTGATCGGCTCTGCAGGTGTTTCCGCAGTTCCCATGGCAGCCCGTGTTTCCCAGATGGTCGGCCAGAAGAACAATCCCCGCAACTTCCTGCTGATGCACGCAATGGGTCCCAACGTGGCAGGCGTTATCGGTTCTGCTATCGCAGCCGGCGTGCTGATGAGCCTGTTTGGCTGATAAGGAGGATAAAAAATGGAGTTTCTTTCCAACAAGCCCCTGTTCATTACGGATACCATTCTGCGTGACGGACATCAGTCCCAGGCAGCAACCCGCATGAAGCTGGAAGACATGCTTCCCGCACTCGAGACTCTGGATTCCATCGGCTACTGGTCTGTGGAATGCTGGGGCGGCGCTACCTTTGATGTTTGCATGCGTTACCTGAACGAAGATCCCTGGGTCCGCCTGCGCGAGATCAAAAAGCACATGCCCAACACCAAGCTGCAGATGCTGTTCCGCGGCCAGAACATTCTTGGCTATACCCAGTACCCCGACGATGTTGTGGATACTTTCTGCGCAAAGAGCATTGAAAACGGCATCGATGTGGTTCGTATCTTCGATGCACTGAACGATGTCCGCAATCTCGAAACTGCTATCCGTGCTACCAAGAAGTACGGCGGAATCTGCGAGGCAGCTCTTTCTTACACCACCTCTCCCATTCACGACGAGGATTACTTTGTAAAGCTTGCCAAGGAACTGGAGCAGATGGGTGCAGACGTGATCTGCAT
>JAKSSN010000068.1 GCA_024403095.1 Oscillospiraceae bacterium | reverse complement strand
AAGGATCTGAAAAATAGAGTGTACTTGCGCCGTTGGACCCTACGCAGAAAAGCATCAGATCATATTCCTGTTCAGGAGAATAGCCATACGGGGTATAAACCGTCATGCGTTTGGTGCATTCCGCGCCGTCCTGCCCATAAAAGTGGGACTGGTAGGATACAGTCTCCACTTTTCCCTTTCCGGCTGCAGCACTTTCTTTCACAAAGCTGTCTGGCAGCTGCCGCTCAACAAACTGAAAGCCGGCACCGCATATCGTGCACTGGCCATATACCCATCGGTGCACTGCAGTTTCTCCGCATTGCGTGCAGACCGGTGCCGTAAACACATCTTCTTCCTTTGTGTGGGTAGGATGCATGCATTCTACTCCGCAGATCTCACACACGCCCTTCTGCCACCTGTGGCTGCAGTTCAGGCTGCAGACGGTGCAGCTTCCTTCTTTCCACTGGTGCCCGCACTCAAGCCCGCAGATCTCGCACGCTCCATCGGACCAGTGATGCGCACAGCTTTCACCGCAGAGGCTGCAGACCCCCTGCTCAAAACTATGGCCGCATTCCATGCCGCAGGTGCTGCACCAGCCGTTTTCCCAGGTATGCAGGCAGGTATAGCCGCAGACCCTGCAGGTCCCCTGCTCAAAATCATGGCTGCAGCTGCTTCCGCAGAAAACACATACCGGTTCCGAATGGCAGTAGTAATGCGGGCAGCGATCCGGTTGGGTAAAAAACAGAAACAGCACACCCAGCAACGCAATTGCCGCCGAAATTCCGGCTATGATCTTCAGGGTTCGGGTCTTGATCACAAATCTGTTTTTTCTGTTTTCCTCAGCCAAATTCACTCTGCCCACCTCGCTTTCGGCTTTTCTCTGCATCAATTTGTTAATTTTATCATTGTTCTATTTGCCGTGCAATTACTTTTCCCATAAGGCTCTTGCAATACCGCAAACGGTGTGCTATGTTGTGCAGGCGCGTGAGGGGGGTATCTCTATACGCGCAGACAATTCTGATTTCTCTTATTCTGGAGGCGCAAACTTGGCCTATTCATCTGACCGGAACAACCTGACCGAAGGTGTGATCTGGAAAAAATTACTTCTGTTCTTCTTTCCCATTTGGGGAGGAATGCTTTTTCAGCAACTGTATAATACCGTAGATGCCGTGATCGTTGGCCGCTTTGTAGGTGCAGCAGCACTTGCAGCAGTCGGAGGCAGCCCCGCAGTTCTCACAAACCTGATCATCGGCTTTTTTGTTGGGCTTGCCGGCGGCGCTAATGTAATGATCGCGCAGGATTTTGGTGCCGGAAACAATCTTTCGCTCAGCCGCTCTCTACACACAGCGGTTGTGTTTTTTGCTGCTGCCGGGCTGCTGGTCTCGGTTCTCGGCTGGTTCCTGGCGCCTTTTGCATTAAAAGCTATGGGCACACCGGAGGATATCCTGCAGGATTCCATCCTGTATCTGCGCATCTACTTCACCGGTGCAATCCCCATGCTGCTGTATAACCTGTTTTCGGGCACCCTGCAGGCAATCGGCCAATCGCAAAAGCCGTTTATATTCCTTGTAGTCAGCTGCATTACCAATATAGTTCTTGACCTTGTTTTTGTAGCATTCTTTGGTCTGGGCGTAACCGGCGTTGCGCTGGCAACGGTACTTGCCATGCTCGTCAGCTTTCTTTTGGCTGCGGTCACACTTCTTCGCGCCAACGGGCCGCAGAAGCTGGAATTTTCAAAGCTGCAGGTCCATCCCGCCTCTCTGCGCCGAATTATGCGTATCGGCCTTCCCAACGGCGTGCAAAGTTCCATGTACAGCATCAGCAACGTGCTGATTCAGGCATCCGTTAACAGCTTTGGCACTGTTGTCGTTGCCGCCTGGACGGCAACCGGCAAGTTGGACGGCCTTTACTGGGTCACCAGCAATGCCTTTGGCGTTGCCATCTGTTCCTTCGTTGGCCAATGTTATGGTGCCGGTAAAATGGATCGTTTAAAACAGTCTGTAAAAACCTGCCTGCTGATGTCTCTTGGGGTCACTGTTGCCCTCAGCACTCTGCTGCTGAGCATTGCCCGGCCTGCGTACGGCCTGTTCCTCAGCGAGCCGGAAGTGATCAACTCCGCCATAGAGATCATGTGGTGGTTTGTGCCTTACTACTTTACCTGGACCTTTGTTGAGATCCTTTCCGGTTCACTGCGCGGTATGGGCGAAACCTTTTACCCCATGCTCATCACGGTGTTCGGCACCTGTGTTGTAAGGATCCTCTGGATCATGTTTGTTGTTCCCGTGTGGCACACGATTGGCGCAGTCAGCATTATCTATGTGATCTCGTGGGTCATCACAGCAGGCATGCTTGCTGTATATTACCTGCGCGGCAAATGGAATAATAATCTGCTGATTCAGCAGTAAACAGGAAAAAACCGGGCATTCCGCCCGGTTTTTTCCTGTTTATTCAATTCCCTGCTGCCGGCACCAGATCTTCATTACCAGGTCCACCGGCAAGTGCTTTACCAGCCGCACCTGATTGCGGACCGGAGCCCCTAAAATAGAAACCGTCTTTTTCTTTTGCAGGTCCTTCATCGCCTGCTGGGCAACTTCCCAGGCCTCATACCAGCGGTCCACATAACGGATGTATTCATCGTGCTTTGCCACGGCCTGGAATTCGGTTTTGATCCAGCCCGGGCAAACGACCATCACATGAACCCCGCGGTGCTTCAGCTCACGACCGAGCGCTCGGGAAAAACTGAGCACATAGCTTTTGCTTGCTCCATACACCGTCTGGTATGGCACCGGCTGCCAGGAGGAGTTGGAACCCATGTTCACAATGGAGTCTCCGTTGGTCATATACGGCAGGCAGACATGGCACATCGCCGTAAGCGCCAGGGAATTCAGCTGGGCGCTGGCCAGCTGCTTCTTCAGGTCTTTTTCCTCAAAGGGCCCAAACACTCCGCAGCCAGCAGCATTCACCAGCAGGTGGACCTGCGGTTTTTCCTCTTCCAGCAGTCGCTGAATATGGTCGATCTGGTCCAGGTCGCCAAGGTCCAGCGGAATAGGCCGGATTACATTGCGGCACTTTTCTTTCAGTTCCTCCAGCCGGTCGCTTCGGCGGGCAATTGCCCAGATCTCGTCCAGTTCCTGTTCTTTATCTATGGCAAGCAGCAGCTCGCGGCCAATGCCGGAGGATGCCCCTGTTACAATTGCAATACGCATAAATAAATACCCCCCTCTTTTTTTGTTATGATAACACAGCAGACGAAACGCCTGCAAGCCCGCGGCAAAAAGAAAGCTCCCGCTGACAAAAGGACTGTCAGCGGGAGCTTTCTTCCCGGTTATTTAATGGTTTTCAGGGTGATTTTTACATTTACTGTAGTATTGGCTTTTTCCGTTGGGTTGCCTTTGAGCCACACACTCACCTTTGCCGTAAGGCTCTTGGCTCCCACAGCCACACAGTTATCCCTAAACATGATGCGGTACCGCCCGCTGCCAAGTTCCACCAGCTCATAATACTGAGCAGCTTTTGCATCCAGCGCCGCATGGTCAACGGCAGCCGCGCCGGTTTGCGGAGTTAAAGTGATATCGGCATAACCGTAGCGGTCGCTGCGGAAAAACACAAGGCTTGTCCGATCCGCGGTGACCTTTACGCTTCCCATTTTTACCGTAAAGCTCATGGGCTGCTTGCCAGACTTCAGAATCGTTCCATTTCTACCCAGGTCTGCTTCCAGGCGGACCTGGTATTTGGTTCCCAGCACAATTTTTGAAAGCTCTGCTATGCGTATCACATATTTTGCGCCGTCCATCTCTACCGCAAACGGGTTTTCATCTTCCGAAATGGGCACATACAGCTTGTTTTCCAGGCGGTAGAATTGCAGATCCGAAGGGGCAAGAACATAACCGTACAGATTTTTAAAGCTGGGGGTTACGGTCACCCGGCTGTCCGGGCGGATCATATCCAGCGACCCGGATACGCGAATCGACGCGCTTGGCTGCACCTTGTCCGGTGCGCTGCAGATCACTTTCAGCTGAACCAGTTTTGAGCTGTCAGCGTTTCCGTCCAGGTCAAGGTCCGCATTCACCTTTGCGTACCAGGCGGCGGAAGCTGCCAGGCTGCCGGTTGTTTTTTCCGTGATCTCCACCAGATTGCCTTTTTGTGAAACGCTGAAGAGGTCGTCTGCCGGCTGGTACACGCCATTTGTGTACTTCAGCATTTCCACCCAAAGCTTTTCACCGCTGCCCAAATGATAATTGCTTATGGACACCTTCAGGCGAATTGGGCTGTTCGGCACACTAAGGTCGATTGACCCGCTCTGCGTGACCGAGACCGAATGGCTGGCCGCAGCGCGCAGCACCGATGCAGAGAGGCTGAACTGTTTTTCCCTGCCTCCTGCCGAAAGCACCAGATTCACGCGATAACTGTGGTCCTTGCCATCCGCGGCTGCTTTTGGCGCAGTCATGCGAATCACTCCCTGCCGGATCTCGCAATTCAGCACGGTGCCGTTGGCGTAAGTTTTCATGCTGCTTCCGCTGCCCTCCGTGATAGAGAGCACACGAAGCTCCGCATCAGAAAACTCTGCCGGAGTTGCCTTCCAGCTCACAGCAGCTGTGTCACTTGTGCCGGAAAGCAGCTTGACTGAGCTTGCGCTCAGGCTGAGTTTTGGTGCAGTTTCTGCGGCCGTCACCGATACGGCGACCGGGCAAAGCACTGCCCAGCCTTCCACTGCACACAGCAGGTACATTTTTCCGCTCTGTTTTCCGGCAGTGCCTGCTTTCAGCCTCAGGCTTAACTCATCCGGTCCAATCTCCAGCCAGGAAGAGGCATCCAGCTTCCCGTTCTTGGCGGCTGCAGCCAGGTCCGGCTGAACCGAAAGGACTTTTCCTCCCGTGAACACCAGTGCCTTGCTTTGGCCGGAAAGGTAGGAGTTCATTTTCAGGGAAGACGCGTGAATTGACGGCATGCTTTTGCTCACAGAAAACGTAAGCCTCTGTTCGGTTCCCTTTTCTGTTTTTGTTTCAATTTCAGCTCCGTCAACGGTTACAATAATTGCTGAACTGTAAGAGCCGGCAATTGCTTTGGAGTTCTGCTGTGCCAGTTCCAGCGCCGTATAGTTCGGCACGATCTCCAGTATGTGGTCATCAGCAACGCGCAGGGAAAACAGCTCTGCTGCCTTCTCGTCCTCAAACCGTGCTGCAGTGATAGCGGCACCGGTGTCTTCTTTTTGCGGCAGTTCGTCTTCCGGGCGAAGCACCATCAAAAGGCCCTTGCTCTGGGCCGTTTCCAGCAGAATAGCCACACGGGTGTAGTTGGTGGAATACAGTTTCACAGCGGCGGAAGAACTCTCCAGCGCCGCTCGCAGCACAGCCGGTGCCACCGACTCCTCCTCTGCTGCCAGAACTTCCACGCGGCAGGCAGCCGTATAGGAAACACCCGCAACCTCTACCGCTGCAGTGACCCAGGCATTTCCCTCTGCCAGTGCAGTCACTGTTCCGTCCGCTGCCACCTGTACCACCTGGGTGCCTGTACCGTCCGCATCCTCAGCGGACCATGTAATACGCTGCAGATAGCGCTGGGGTTCGCAGCTTGCTGTTAACTGAAAGCTTTCGCCCTGCTTCAGCAGGATCTTCTCCTGCGTTAAACTCAGCTGTGCGCTATCCGGCCAGTCGCGTTCAGTTCCATCCGGCAGTACCTGTGCAATCACTTCACCGTTTTGATCTTCTGCATAAAGGTTCAGCTCATTCAGCTGGCTCTGCAGCTGCAGAGAAAAATGTTTTCCATTTTCGCAGGAAACGCCGGTAAAATTATGCCTGTAAACAGCTTCACCTGTGGCAATGTTTATTGTCTGCGCACTAAGGTTCAGGCTGCCGGTTCCGATGCCTGTCAGCTTAAGTATAACAGGCTGGTCTGAACTGCGAAGGATCGTTGCCGTCTGTCCGCTTACCTCAAGCTGAAAGCCCGGGTAAAAGCGGTTTCCTTCCGCCCCAGTCGCCAGCAGGCTGCCCGCTTCGTCCAGCAGCTGAAGGCTGGCCGGGCCCTGAATCACAACACGGTCGATCTGCTGCTCTCCCTCTGCTTCCACCTGCGGCACCTGAGAGCCGGAACTGATCAGGCTATAATACTCCGCCACTGAATGTGGACTTCCTGTCGCCAAACCTGGGGAAAGGATTCGCGCCGTTCCCAGGCGCTTGGCGCCCAAGGGCAGATACGCCGCCGTGTCAAGCCGGCTGACTGTGTTGAACACAGCTGTTGCAGCATTTTGATAAGGCTCTGCACAGTTGGGGCTGCCAAATGTGTAGGTCATGATTCGGTTCGCCGCAAGAATTTTCTTCTCCGCCAGCAGTTCTGCCAGCCGTGCAGCAGCGGCGCCTCCGTTTCCAAAGCCGCTCAGCCACAGCACTGTATTCTCTGTTTTATTCTTATTGATGTAATTTGAGACCGCTGAATAAATGTTAGCAGCTGCTGTGCCGGATATGCCAGCACTTTCCGGCTGTGCCGCTGCTCCGCGCACCACAGCGCAGATCACCGTGCGCTTTCCCTCCGGTCCCGTATAGGTTTTGCAGCCCAGTTCAACCGCAGGCTGGGCAGCTGTGACGGAAGCGAATTTTCCATTGGAGCTGAGCTTTTCAAACCCAAGGCCGGTAATTCGTGTCTTCACTGCGCTTTCGCCCGCTTCTGCCCCCTCGCTGAGATACAGCGAGGCAAGATTCAGCGTGTCATTATAGGCTGGTGCCTGTTCAAACAACCCCCAGCCCCAGTTTACTGCAATACCGCCGTTGGAGAACACCAGCACTTTTTCCTGCAGCGCAGTTTCTTCCGGTTCCGCAGCCACTCCGCCGGCTTTGCCGCCGGTATAGGCCGCAACACAGTTGATATTGGTGTACCGGCTGCTGAGCAGAACATCCACGTTCCACGAAGCACTGCTGCTTCCCGAATCCATGATATAGATCTTACCCGTCTGCAGTGTCTTGGCTTCATCCACAACCACCCAGTGGCCGCAGCCATTCACGCCAAGGATCATATGGTAGCCGGAATTGATCCAGCCGATCAGTTTATCCTGCAGCTTGTCGGGAGTGGTGGAGTAGTTATTGTAACTATCTCCCCAAAGGTTTCCGGCATACTTCAGTCCGGAGATTACATTGGCAGGAGCGCCCCAGTACAGGTCGCCGCTGGAGGTAAAACCACCGTTGCTGTTCAGCAGCTTTACCATATCTGCCACGTTAAAGCTCGCAGCACTTTTCAGCCCAGCCTGAATTACAATTTTGGTCACGCTGGTAACCAGGCAGCCGCCCTTTTTCACCTGCGAACTGGAAGAGCCCAGAGGCAGGTCTGCCCAACGGGAATCATACTGCGACCAGGCGCGGTAATCCTCTGCCAGCAGCTCATCTTCCTCGCTTAGAACACTTTCTTCCTCTTCCGAGTTTTCCGGCTGTTCCGCTTCTTCCGCCGTGTCAGCCGCATCCTCCAGGGGCTCCTCGGGCGCCTTTTCGTCAGTGTCTGCGTCCTGTTCACCGGAAATTTCGGCATCATCAATGATTACCGGCGGTTCCTCATCCTTCCCGCTTTCCGGGGCCTCCGAAACCTCTTCCGGCTGTTCCAGAGTCTCTTCTGCCGCAGGCTCTGGTTCCGCAGGCTGCATATCTTCTATATTTATATTGTTTTCAGCATAGGCCGGAAAAGCCGACATCAGCATTGCCAATGCAAGCACAATTCCAAGTATGCGTTTTTTCATCCGGTTTCCTCCAAAGCAGTCGTCTGCTTCTCAGTTATAATTTGGTATTATGTCTACCAATCGTTGTCATCTTATCACACCGCTCTGCAAAGCACAATAAAACAATCTGTAAATTCTTTCTTGCTGCCAGCTTCTGTTCGGTTTCCGCTTTCCTCATTGCCTTTTTCTTTGACGTATGCAGTTGAATGGCTTATAATTCAACCATAAAATGATTGCCGGGAGGATTCCATCATGAATTTTATTGACCTGAACTGTGACCTTGGCGAAGGCTTTGGCGCCTATTCCTGCGGCGCAGATGAAGACCTTCTTTCCATTGTCTCCTCTGCTAACATTGCTTGCGGCTTCCATGCCTCCGACCCGCTGATCATGTCCCGCGTGGTTGCGGCTGCCTCCTGGTCGAGCGTAGCCATTGGCGCGCATCCCGGTTACCCTGATCTGGTTGGTTTTGGCCGCAGAGCGATCGACGCCAGCCCCGAAGAAGTGAAGGCGATGGTGCAGTATCAGATTGGTGCTCTGCTGGCTTTCTGCCAGGTAAACGGCGTGCGTTTGCAGCATGTAAAACCCCACGGAGCGCTTTATAA